>JAFMMH010000107.1 GCA_017851655.1 Flavobacteriaceae bacterium | reverse complement strand
AACCGGCGACATTCAGCTTGGAAGGCTGACGCTCTACCAACTGAGCTACTCTCGCTTTTGAGACTGGATTGTAAAAACAATTCAGTATTGGTACTAGTTTGTAAAGATAAAAACTTTTCGCTTTTATTCTACAAAAATTGAGTGGGGAGAGCAGGATTCGAACCTGCGAAGACGTAGTCAGCAGATTTACAGTCTGCCCTCGTTGGCCGCTTGAGTATCTCCCCATTTTCAATGATCGTTTTCACAAAATTCTAATGTGAAATAAAGTCTTGTATTCAGAACAAACGTACATTCTTCATACTAAAGAGCCGATGGAGGGACTCGAACCCACGACCTGCTGATTACAAATCAGCTGCTCTAGCCAGCTGAGCTACATCGGCTTTTTTTGAATCTTGGTTTCCCAAAATCGAATGCAAATTAAATGCTATTTTTTTTGGTTTCAAAAGAAAAAATTAAAAATCGTATTCAAGTCCTGATTTTTTCTTTTCGGCGCTTTAAAATTCGCTCTGCACTTTGGGCTGCAGTGTGAATTGCTTCCTCAAATGTTCGGCATATTTTCTTGACTACAATATCATCTCCGGGAATCGCGATTTTTAGTTCCGCCCATTTGTTTACACCATCTGAGCTGTTCTCTACCTTGGTAAAGACAAATACTTCAATAATTTGATTGTGAAATAAAGAAAGCTTTTCAATTCGCTCTTTAGAAAATTCTTTGAGCTTTGCATCTGCTGTAAAGTTGACAGCCCGAAAATGAATAGTCATCATATGTTTAAGTTTTAAAGGTTATTTTTTTCTCTAGGATGGGCATTTTTATAGACCTCCTGTATTTTTGACATACTACTGTGGGTGTAAAGTTGTGTTGCTGCGATACTCTGGTGTCCCAAAAGCTCTTTTATGGCGTTTAATCCTGCTCCTTGATCCAGTAAATGGCTTGCAAAACTATGTCGCAGTACATGTGGACTTTTTTTAGTCTTTGTAGTTACTTTATTAAAATATTTTTTTACCGTCTCATAAACAAATGCTTCCGATAGTTTGTTCCCTTTAGGAGAGACAAAAAAAAGATCCCCCTTTCGTTCAATTTGCTCTTGTTCTATACCGGTGAGTAAGTAGCTCATTTGTTTGCACATATTTGGTAAGAGTGGAAGTAACCGTTCCTTATTTCGCTTACCTAAGACTTTTAATACTCCAGAGGAGAGATCCACATTACTGTGTTTTAGTTCGATCAATTCACTTCTGCGAATACCCGTGTAATAAAACAAATTCAAAATTGTTTTTTGAAGGATTCCCAAATAGCCCTCCGGATAAAAGTCGCCCTCCAAGACATCTAAAACCTCTTGCTCAGAAAAAGGCAGGGGAACTTTTGATGCCATTTTTAAAGCCCTGTGCTCTTTTAGAGGAGAAACTTCTATACTTCCTATTCGAACCAAAAATTTATAATAAGAACGTAAAACTGAAAGCTTTCGATTTACAGTCCGATTACTACTGCCTTCTTGAATAAGCACTACTATCCATGATCTGATTTCACTGTAAGAAACTTGTTCAATATCCTGGGTACCAACTTGAGTTGATTCGATAAAAGTTTGAAATGCCTTTAAATCTGATTGGTAAGCTTTATGTGTGTGGAGCGAATATTTCTTCTCAAGCAACAGATAGTCTAAAAAAGGTTTAACGGACATAAAAAAACGTTATTCTATAAATTTAAAAAATTCATGGAATAACGTTGTTATAATTTTTATAAAAAACCTCTAAATTGATTCGCTATCTCTGAGTTGCTGAATGTATTGGGCTTTCTGGATTTTTTGTCTGTTCTTGACAGATGGCTTCAAAAATTGCTTTCTAGCACGTAATTGACGCATTCCTCCAGTTTTATCGAATTTTCTCTTAAAACGCTTTAATGCGCGATCGATATTTTCTCCGTCTTTAATGGGTATAATTAACATAATATGGCACCTCCTTTCATAATGGTTGCAAATATATATAAAACTTATTGAGAGCGAACGACAAATTGTTTTTTTTGTTTAAAAAAATACTGCATGTCATCCCAAATGGATTTGCTTTCAAAAAACAAAAAATACGAACACTTAAAAAGGGGTTATTCCAAAATCTTTCTGGCAATGACAAGACGTTGAATCTCGCTAGTACCCTCACCAATGGTACATAATTTGGAATCTCTAAAAAACTTCTCTACTGGGAAATCTTTAGTAAAACCATATCCACCATGAATCTGAACTGCTTCATTTGCAACATTCACACATACCTCTGAGGCATATAACTTTGCCATGGCACCTTGCTTAGTCACATTTAGATTGTTGTTTTTCATTTCAGATGCTTTTTGAGTGAGCAATGAAGCTGCTTCAATCTGTGTGGCCATATCGGCCAGCTTAAAAGAAATCCCCTGAAAACTACTGATAGACTTTCCAAACTGCTTACGTTCTTTTGAATAGGCTAAAGAGGCATTATAAGCACCTTTTGCAACTCCTAAAGAAAGTGCGGCAATAGAAATTCGCCCACCATCTAAAATTTTCATGGATTGGATAAAACCATCTCCTACAGGTCCCAGTCGATTCTCATCTGGGATGACACAATTATCAAAAACCATTTCAGCTGTTTCTGAGGCTCGCATTCCAAGCTTATTTTCTTTTTTCCCAGCAGTAAAACCAGCTGTCCCTCTTTCCACAACAAAGGCAGTCATTCCACGATTATCCCCTTTTTCTCCATTGCGTGCTATAACCACTGCAATATCACCTGAAATTCCATGGGTAATAAAGTTTTTGGTACCATTCAACACCCATTGATCACCTTCTTTTCTGGCAGTAGTAGTCATGCCCTTTGCGTCTGAACCTGTATTGTGTTCCGTTAGACCCCAAGCTCCTACAAATTTTCCTGAGCAAAGACCTGGTAACCATTTAGAGCGTTGAGACTCGTTTCCAAAAGCATAGATATGATTTGTACAAAGAGAATTATGAGCTGCTATTGAAAGTCCTATAGAAGGATCTACAGTAGAGATCGTTTCAATTAAAGTAACGTACTCATGGTATCCCATCCCAGAGCCACCATATTCCTCAGGAATAAGCATACCCATAAAACCCAAATCAGCTGCTTTTTCAAAAATACTTCTAGGAAAAAACTGAGCTTCATCCCATTTCATGACATTGGACTTTATATATTGAGCAGCAAAATCTCTTGCTGCTTCAAAGACCATCCTTTGGGTGTCAGAAACCTTAAATTCAGTATGGGTTTCAAATTCGATCATAGCTTTATTTTAATGCAAATATAGTTTTATTCTTGCTATTTTGTTTGGGTAATTTACAAAAAGTTCAGACAAAATAGCAACTGTAATTCCATTATTTTCAGTCCTATAACTAATTATTTTTCGAGCATCTGATTCTGTGATATAAGGTGTCTTTTT
>JAFMMH010000039.1 GCA_017851655.1 Flavobacteriaceae bacterium | reverse complement strand
AATGGGCCAGTCTACTGCATAACCATCTCTCGCTGGGCCTTCAAAATCATATTTACTCCAACGCTGTACCTGCCTTGCCCACATAATTGATTTTCCACCAACCTGATAACCACGAATCCAATCAAAAGGTTTTTCTTGAACGTAAGGATGATCTTTATCTTTTACAAAAAAATGTTTTGCATCCTCTCTGAAGGCATAACACCTGCTGGCTATTGGATTTTCTTTAATGTCTTCAGATGTCAACCTTCCTCGGTGTTTAAATTCCCATGGCTGCATATTCGTTGTAGGATAGTCCTTAATGTGTTCCACATTGGGCCCTCGCTCTAGCAAAAGAGTTTTAAATCCTTGCTCACTAAACTCTTTAGCTGCCCACCCTCCGGACATTCCAGCTCCTATTACTATAGTATCAAACGTATTGGTATTTGTTTTCATAGTAATCAAATAGTTACACGACCAAAATATCGTCCAGGCATAAATTCAAAATTTAGATATTGGGTTAGGTAATTTTCAGAAGATTCAAAATGAAGAAGACTGTACTTCTTCATAAGGTTCAAAAAATCTGTTACTAAGGTTTTTTCTTTAAAATGAATCCCAATAAATTCACTTTGCTCCTCTTTTGTTAAGGTATTAAAATCCGTTTCATGTGTCGGGGATAAAGCTGACTCAAAGGCTTCCAAGCCGCCAATTAGTATCGATATCTCGTTTTGAGAACCACAATCATTAATCATTGTCAATACAAACTGTATTCTACTCTCAGGAGTCGGGAAATTAATGGGGTCTTCCGCTAAAATACAATTACAAATTTTTCCTATCAACTCTTGCTCTTTAAGCTTGACTAAAGGGAAGTTTTTGTACACCATTTCAGCTGAAAAAGTACAGGCATAGGGAAGTACTAAAACTCCACCAGCAATAACTCCGAAATTTCTAATTGCAGTTCTTCTTTTCACTGAAAAAAATGATTTACTATGTTACAACTTTACTGTTAGATTTTAAAATTTCCTGTACTCACCGCTTAAAAAAGCATTAGCTTCTTCTTCTTTAAAAAGCGCCCTCTCATTATCCCAATGAAGAGTTTTATTTGGAAATCTTCCAGCAATTACACCCAATAGAATAGTTTCTGTAAGTCTTGATGAATATGAAAATGGAGCTGAAACTTCATCTTTTCCAAGACAAGCATCTACAAACTGATGATAGTGCTTGGGTGCATCTCGGTTGTAATCATTTTTCGTAGTTCCTAAAGATCCAGTAGGATCGTATTTAGAAACATCAATTTCTTGATATTCACCGTCTATTATAAGTCGAGGCATTTCCATAAAATGGGGAAGTAATAAACGCCCTTTTTCTCCTATAAACATCGCACCTTGAAGTGGTAGTTCATCTTTTTTAGGAAGTTTTAGCTTTTTGTTTTTTGAAGGAGCTCCAGGTCCATCGGACCAAATCCATGTTAATGTTTCACCAGTGTATTGAGTACCTGGGAAGGTATAGGTTACACTATTATTCTCTGGGAATCCAAACCCGTTGGGCTTTCTACACTTATTGGTAATTGTCATAGGAACGTCTAATGCAAGTGCATTGTATGGAGTGTCAAAAATATGAACTCCCATATCACCCAAAGTTCCACAACCGTAATCAACTAACTTTCTCCAGTTTCCAGGGTGAAAAACTTTGTCTTTAAATGGGCGTTCTGGGGAAGTGCCCAACCATAAATTCCAATCCAAATGGTCTGGCACCGGATCTTCTCCTTTGGGAATAGGTCCATCATAACCCCAATTTTTTGGAGACCATGCATGAACTTCATGAACCTTCCCTATAATGCCAGATTGGATCAATAGTGTCGCTAATTTATAATCATAAAAAGAATGTACCTGAATTCCCATTTGGGTAATCAAATTTTTCTTTTCAGCTACTTTTCTCATTTCTCGTGCTTCAGACACATAGTGTGTTAAAGGTTTTTGGCAATAAACAGGCTTATCCAAATTCATTGCCATAAGGGATGCAGGTGCGTGGGTATGGTCTGGCGTAGAAACAATTACAGCGTCTATTTCACTTTGCATTTCTTGAAGTAATATTCGATAATCTGTATATGTTTTGGCTGAGGGATATAACTTATGTGCTGCTTCTAGATTTTTTTGATCAATATCACAAAGTGCAACAACATCAACCAAAGCATGAGATGCTATTGACTCAAGATCTGCAGCACCCATTCCACCAACACCAATATGCGCTGTTCTTAAACGTTGCTGAGATTTTGTGATTGCAAAAATCGAAGAAGGAAGTAATGCAGTGCTTGCTAGTACAGCGGAAGTTTTGATAAACTCTCTTTTTTTCATGTTTTGTAATTTTATTTTTAATTCATTAATAATGAATATTTATGAATAATATCTAATGGTGTAAAATACGAGATACATAAAGTAAATATAATACGATCAAAAGGTAATAAGAAAAAATTAAAATTACTTCTTATCGAGACAATTTTGAGAGATATATTAAATGCTAAAACACTGAAATACACTAAAAATAAGGAACATTTAAAAAAAAATAACTTTATAAAATTTTAAATAAAAAATCAATATATTTGTATGTAAATATCATTGTGATGAATAAATTCAAATCTTTCTTGCTAGCTATATCCTTTATAGCAACCTCTTTTTCTGTTAGTGCCCAAACAAGTGATAACCCATGGGCTATCGCAGTTGGTGCAGACCTAATTAACCTTCAGGGTGATAATGTTGATTCAGGACTTGGATTCGGTGTACCTGCACTGAGTCTTTCTAGATATATTGGATCTGGTTTTTCAATTGGTGCTCAATACGCACTTGGAAATTCAAAAAACAATAATGTTGACCTAAATTATTCCTCTCTGGATGGGATATTAAAATACAACCTTTCAGAAGGTAAAATCCTTCCCTACTTATTTGCTGGTTATGGAATGAGTAAATTTTCTGAAGAAAATGAAGACAAAGATGGATTTTTTCCTTCAACAGACTCCGGGAGAACAATACTCGGAGGTATAGGTGTAAACTTCGCCTTAGATGATAACTTTGCAATTAATTTGAGCACCTCCTACAGAGGTGTTAGTGAAGAAGACACTTATAACCATCTTCAGCACATTATTGGCTTAAGTTACAATTTTGGTGCAGGTGATGCTGACAAAGATGGAGTGCCAGATCAAAAAGACACTTGTCCAGATGTTCCTGGTTTAAAAGAATTTGATGGATGTCCCGATACTGATGGTGATGGCATCCCTGATAATAAAGATAGATGTCCTGAAGAAGCTGGAACAGAAGCACTTCAAGGTTGTCCTGATTCGGATGGAGATGGAGTAGCTGATATTGACGATGCTTGTCCAGACAAAGCTGGTGATGCAGCGATGAACGGATGCCCAGACAGTGATGGCGATGGAGTAGCTGATAATGAAGACCGTTGTCCTGAAACATCTGGTGATGCTGCAAATGGAGGATGTCCTTGGGCAGACCGAGATGGTGATGGCATCCCAGACAAAGATGATCAATGTCCAGATGAAAAAGGAACAGTTGCAAGCAATGGTTGTCCTGATCAACCTACAGGTTTAGTTAATTTCATCGAAAGTGAGCAAAATCGTTTTCTTTTCTCTGCAAGCAGTAGTAAGCTAAGCAATGAGAGTAAAGAAATATTAAATAACCTAAACGCTCTTTTAAATCAATATCCTAATGTTACTATCACTGTAGAAGGTCACGCATCTAGTGATGGAAGCACAGCATACAACCAAAAGCTTTCTGAAAAAAGAGCAGCATCTTTAAAAGATTACCTAGTATCAATTGGTGCTGATGCTAACAGAATTAACGCTATCGGTTATGGAGAATCTAAACCTATCGATGTTAACGAAACTGCTAAAGGCAGAAAAGCTAACCGTAGAGCCGAAATTAATAGAAGTGCAAAACTTAAACTAAATTAGACACTTATAATTCAAAAAAACCTCCCTCTGAAAGGGAGGTTTTTTTTTACAAAAGTTTTTAATAAATTTCATCATGAAAAAAAACAAGTTAATCCTAGCATTGCTAATTGTATCTAGCTTAAGTGCACAAAAAAGGAGTATACCTGCAGATACAATTGTAAGTACAAATCACACAACAAAAATAAAAGGTCAAACAGTTGCTTATCAAGCTCAAACAGGGACACAACCGGTTTGGAATGATAAAGGAGAACCAATTGCAACTTTATTTTACACCTATTATCATAGAACAGATGTGAAAAATGGAAGCCAAAGACCACTTATTTTTTCATTTAATGGTGGACCAGGATCAGCATCAGTATGGATGCATGTTGCTTATACAGGACCTAAAATACTAAATATTGATGATGAAGGCTATCCTGTTCAACCCTATGGCTATAAAAGCAATCCTAATTCTATTTTAGATGTTGCAGACATTGTATTCATCAATCCAGTAAATACAGGTTATTCAAGAATGCTAGAGAATAACGGTGAAATGCCAGATAAAAAACAATTTTTTGGTATTAATGAAGATATTGCCTACTTAGCAGAATGGCTCACCACTTTTGTCAGTAGAAAAGAGCGTTGGGAATCACCAAAATATTTAATTGGAGAAAGTTATGGTGGAACTAGAGTAATGGGCTTATCAGCAGCATTGCAAGAAGAACAATGGATGTATCTAAATGGAGTTATTATGGTTTCTCCGGCCGATTATAAGGTCATAAGAGTAGGTGGTCCTGTGTCGTCAGCATTAAACCTTCCTTATTATGCTGCTGCGGCTTGGTTTCACAAAAAACTACCAGCGGATCTTCAACAAAAAGACCTAACCGAAATGCTTCCAGAGGTTGAAGATTTTACTATAAACAACTTAATCCCTGCTCTTGCAAAAGGGGGATTTATTTCTGAAAACGAAAAAGCAGATATTGCTCAAAAAATGGCTAAATATTCTGGGCTTTCATTAGAGTCCGTTCTACAAAATAATTTAGATATTCCAACACGTTTTTTTTGGAAAGATCTACTTCGTGACCAAGGAAAAACAATTGGAAGGTTGGATTCAAGATATTTAGGGATAGATCGTAAAGATGCTGGAGTTGGTCCAGATTATAGTGCTGAACTAACCTCTTGGCTACATTCTTTTACCCCAGCTATTAATCATTATATACGCAAAGAACTCAATTTCAAAACCGACATGAAATACAATATGTTTGGACTTGTCAGACCTTGGAATAATGATAATGACAATACACGAGATGATTTAAGACGAGCAATGGCAGAAAACCCTTATCTAAAAGTTCTTTTTCAATCAGGATATTACGATGGTGCCACAACCTATTTCAACGCAAAATATACAATGTGGCAAGTTGACCCAAGTGGTAAAATGAAAGATCGATTCTTTTTTAAAGGCTATAGAAGTGGACATATGATGTACCTTAGAAATGAAGATCTCATCAAAGCAAATGATGATATAAGAAGTTTTATTCAGTCAACAACTTCGAACGGGAAACCTGCTAAATATTAAACGTCACAACGGCGAATAGCATCTGCTAAAGATTGAAGTCCTTTATTTGTTTTGTCTTTGGGAATAAATTCTTGGGCAACATATCCTTTAAACCCTGTTTCGACAATAGCTTCCATTATAGCGGGATAAAACAATTCTTGTGATTCATTAATTTCATTTCGCCCTGGGACTCCCGCAGTGTGAAAATGTCCATAATATTCAATATTTTCTCGAATAGTGTGAATTACATCTCCTTCCATTATTTGCATGTGGTAGATATCGTATAATAATTTGAAATTTTCAGATCCTAGGGCTTTACAAAGTGCGACACCCCATTTCGAATTATCACACATGTAATCATTGTGATCCACCTTAGAGTTTAAAAGCTCCATGTGTAAAACAACACCATGTTTTTCTGCTAAAGGAATTATTTCACTCAATCCATCTACACAGTTCTGAAGTCCAGTCTCATCATCTATGCCTCTTCTATTTCCACTAAAGCAGATTAGGTTTGTCCATCCTGCATCAGCTACCATAGGAATATGACGCTTGTACTGTTTTATCAATTCAGGATGATATTGAGTATCACACCAGCCTTGGGATAAATTTCTAGTAGCGTTTCCTTCTAAATCACCGTAGCACATTGTAGAAGTAAGATCATATTTTTTAAGTGTATCCCATCCTTCTTCTCCAATTAAATCAATTCCTGTGAGTCCCATTTTTTTAGCTTCTTGTGCAAGAGTCTCGAGAGGGATGTTTCCGAAACACCATTGACAAACAGAATGCTTAATATTTCCTTTTAATGGGGCTAATTCTTTGTCAGAACTATTTAATTCTAATTTAGGCATTGCTATTGCTCCAGAACCAAGTGCGATAGTCTTAATAGCATTTCGTCGATTAATGTTTTTCTCAGATTCCATAGTGATGATTTCATTTTAATACAATATATACATAAAAAACTTAATTATGAATTTAAGTTTTTTTCCCAATTCCAAGAACTTGAAAGAGATTCTTCCAAACTATATTTGGCCTTCCACCCTATTATTTTTTCAATCTTTGAAGCATCAGCATAAGCAGATACGGTATCTCCAGGACGAGGATCCGCAAATTCATAAGGTACTTTTTCCCCTGTTGCTTCTTCAAATGTTTGGATCAATTCCAAAACACTAACCCCTCTGCCGGTACCAACATTGTAAACTTCACATGAAGATGTGTTTTTGTTTTTTAACAAATAATCTAAACTAGCAATATGAGCATCTGCCAAATCCATTACATGAATATAATCCCTTATACAGGTTCCATCAGGAGTATTGTATGAGGAACCAAATACCTTGAGTACTGGTCTAATGCCTTTTACAGTCTGAGTGAGATAAGGAACCAAGTTTTGTGGAATTCCTTTCGGTAATTCACCGATTTTAGCTGATGGGTGTGCTCCAACTGGGTTAAAATAACGAAGTAGAATAGCATTAAAATCTGGATTTGCTCTGCAGCAATCTTCAATAATTTGTTCCCCTATTTTTTTTGTACTGCCATAAGGTGATGTCGCCTGCTTTAAAGGTTCGTTTTCGCTAATTGGTAAGGTATCCGATTGACCATAAACGGTACATGAAGAACTAAAAATAAATGGGACTGCTTTTGCTAAAGCATGTTTTAGGAGTTGCTGTAAACCTCCTAAATTATTATCATAATATTTTAGCGGTTCATTTACACTTTCGCTTACAGACTTATGTGCTGCAAAATGAATAATTCCTCCAATATCTGAAAACTCATCAAATAAAGCTTTTAACTGATTCGAATCACAAACGTCAATTTGTTTAAAATTGGGTCTTTTTCCTGTTATAGATTCGATTCCATCCAGTACATCAATCCTAGTGTTCTCAAGATTGTCAACAACAACAACCTCCATTCCATTTTGCAACAGAAGTGTTGTTACATGAGAGCCTATATAGCCCAATCCTCCGGTGACAAGTATCTTCAAAAATTTTTTTTTAACTTAATTCCCAACCTTTTCTATAGACTCTACCCACAAATTGATTGGCTACTTCTAAATTTTTAATTTTCATTGATTCCCCATCCCAGAGCAATTTTTCGCGCCCTATAAATTCCTGACGCCCATTGCTATTTTCTTCTCTTAGCATATAACTACGAATAGCGATATTACCCATTAGCACTGTTTCAGTAAGTGGACCAGAATAATCGAAAGAAGAAGTAAGTGATTGATGTTCTGGACTATTAAACCCAGCTTTACAAGCATCCACCCATTGACGTTGATGTCCAAATTCTGGTTCATTAATTTTAACTTTTTCTCCTAAAATAACGGACTCACCCTTAAGATACATCTTGGGATCTTCTCCATAAGCATCACAGGTAATTACTCCTTTTTCTCCAATCATTATAATACCATTTGGTTCAATGCTAACATCGTCAGGTAATAAGTCTGGATGAAATGGTTTAATTCCTCCGTCAGACCAAGTCATTTGTAAGGGAACCTTATTTTTTTCTGTTGCATCAAAATGTAAAGAGACAGAGGAGGAAGGAGGACATCCTTCAGGAAAATAATTGGCTGTCCACATTTTTTCATAAACTGAGCCAACGCTGCATTCAACATCGGTAGGATATTTTAATCCCAAAGCTTTGAATGGTATATCTATCAAATGACATCCCATATCGCCTAATGCTCCAGTTCCAAAATTCCACCACCCTCTCCAGTTAAATGGATGCATCTCTGGAATATAATCTGTTTGGGCAGATGGCCCCAACCATTGATCCCAATTGAGTGTTTCAGGTTTTGCAGAAGCATTAGGAGCTGGCATCTGCCCGCCTTGTGGCCAAACAGGACGATTTGTCCAAACCTCTACTTTTGAGATTGCACCCACATGCCCTTCAGAAATCCATTTTTGAATTTGCAATTGATCTGGATTAGATGCTCCTTGGTTACCCATCTGACTCACAATTTTTCTCTCACGTGCCATCTCGGTTAACAACCGAGCTTCGTAGATATTATGCGTCAATGGTTTTTGAACATAAACATGAACTCCCCTTTCCATTGCATAAACTGCAGCGGCAGCATGAGTATGATCTGGTGTAGAAATTGTTACCGCATCAATCCCTTTTTCCTGATCAAGCATTTTTTTGAAATTATCATACATCTTTGCGTCAGTAAACTTTTTGGTAACTCTTGAAATTCCATTTCCTCCAGAAGAGTCTACATCACAGAGTGCAATTACACGCTCTCTCCCATTCACTGATGCGTTTCTAATGTCACTACTACCCTTTCCCCCAGATCCGATTGCAGCAAGTGCTAACTGATCGCTAGGAGAAGTATATCCAACACCCCCCAAAACATGCCTCGGAACAATAAAAATACTGGAAGCTGCAAGAGAATTTTTGACAAAATCTCTACGTTTTAAAAGTTTGGGGGTTGATTTTTTAAATGACATATCCTTTGATTTTTTTTATAAGACGAAATGTACAAAAAAAATAAAACAAACGATCTTCTTTTAAGGTGCTATAAAAGAACCCTCCCAGTCATCATTCAATAAAAATTTTACACGTAAATGATTCGGACGTTTTAATTTCAAATACTCCAATTCATATGCCTCAAATATTAGCTCTGTGAAATTGGGTTGATCATAATTATAAGTTACTGCATCTGGTGCTTTAATCTCTTCACCCGGAACAAAAATGCTGGTATAGTCTTTCTTCGAAGGCTCAGGGATTTGGTTGTAAATTTCTTTGGAAGGAGCGTCATGGATCAAATTAACTTTAATCCTTAATTGCAGAAATTGAGAAGAATCATAAAAAAGAAATTCTGCTCTAGGGTCTTGACTTAATTCTTTTATTTTGTCAGAACGAGAATCAGTGTAGATCGTTAAAGTCAACATTTCTTGATCAAATCCCCTCAATACAACAGTTCTCAAATGAGGACTTCCATCCACACCAGTTGTTGCAAGGGTACCGTATCTAAAAGGATGCTTTTTATGCTTTAGAGCACTAGAAAGTTGCTTTTTTAAATCACTAAATATGGAGATGAGCATTAAATCTTATTTTGATTAAACCAAGCTTCCGTCCTTAAGATCGCATTTTCTTGAATGTCCCCCCAAAACAGATTGATATCCGCAAAATGATAATTCTTTATGAAAGACATTAAAAAACGTTTGGGAACTTTAGGTACAGAGCACCAAACCATCCCGTCTATTATCTTAATAGAAAGGCTTTGTGGATAAACTTTTTTATCTGAATACAATACACCTAAATGTATATTCTCATTCGTATTTCTTTCACCATCCCAGCTTATAGGATTGGTAGTAACACCACCCTTATACCATTGCTCATAACGTTTCGGCAAATTATTTTTCTTATAAGAATTCCAACTTACATATCCTCCGATAGATTCCGGAGATTCAAGGGCTTGAATATTTTCAAACATTGAATTCTCAATTTTAACACCTACTAAGTATGCGGCAATCAGTTTTTTCTGGAGTGGTTTTCCATCAAAGAATTCTTGAATTAATTTTTTAGCATGAAGCGATCCTTGGCTGTGGCCGGCAATAATAATTGGCTTGCCATTATTGAAATTTTCTAAATAATATTCAAAAGCAGCCTTGACATCTTCATAAGCAAGTATCCCTGCCTCCACACCCTTTTCAGCATAAGAATCTACAAAAATTCTATAATGCGCTTGACGATAAAAAGGCATATAAAGATTCGCTGCTTTACACCATGCAGAAGCTTGAAACGCAGCAGACTTTTCATATACTGCATTTCGAATGGAATCATCTAAAAAATTTGCATTCCAAGCTGGGTTCTTTTTGTCCGTGAATAAAGTTGGGTAAATAAAAAAAACATCTGCTTCTTTTGATTCATGAGGACCAACAATTTCCTCAAGTACTTTTGGCCATTGATCTGGTAATACAGCCCAATTCTCCTTTAAGCTATAATCCGGCTTTGGAGGAGCTTTAGAAATGTCAAACTCAGAGGTTTTATACATGGGTTTACAGGAAACAAGGAAGAGAATTATACCACTAAAAAAGATCCTCTCTTTCATTTTTTTTGTTAAAGGTATGAATTGTTGCTGTAAAATTAGTTTGGTGTTCCTAATCTGATTTTCAATTTCTGAAAAGAATAATTACATTTACAAATAAAACAATTCATGAAAAATTTAATCCTACTTATTACATGCTTTACCTTATTTCTAAGTACAGCATGTCAAAACAATCAAAAAGACACCTCCGAAAAAATTGAGGTAAAGATAGAGCGAACAGATTCAATTTCTAAAGCTACAGTAACCACAAAGAAAATAGTGAACGGGCAAGTTTCAGAAGAAATCCAAGTTTTTGAAGGCTCTCATCAAGAGGTCATGGATAAAGTTGCTCTTCTGACTGAAAAAGAAGACAATCAAAATGTCAACACTGAAAAGATCCGTAAAACAGTAAAAAGAATTCAATTTAAGCTTGATCCAAAAAGCGGAAGTACAACAGAAGGAACTGTCACAATAACTGAAGAAGACAATCAAGTCACCTTTGAAGCGAACATAACTGGCTTGAGTGAAGGTACTCACGCCATTCATCTTCACGAAAAAGCAGATTGTTCATCTGATGACGGAAAATCAACTGGCGGTCACTGGAATCCAACCTTTGAAAACCACGGTGCCTGGGGAGCTGAAGAAGGATTCCATAGAGGAGATATTGGTAATTTTGAGGCGGATGCATCTGGAGTTGGTACTGTTGTTTTTTCTACCAACCTTTGGTGCTTAGATTGTGATGATCCTATTAAAAATATTATGGGTAAAGCTGTAATTGTTCACCAAGGTGCGGATGACTTAGTTTCTCAGCCATCTGGAGCTGCTGGTGCAAGGATAAGCTGTGCTGGAATTATTTATTAATTCACATCCCACTTACGCAAAAGATTTAATTTTTCCTGTGCTTCAAGTTCTTCTTTAGATATAACTTTAAGAGCATATTGAACTTTTTCAATGATTTCGTCTACTGAATCGTTTTCATAATCGATATCAAGAGGTGGTTTGATAATCATTGACTGAAGAATTCCTCTTTTTTTTATCATCAATCCTTTTTTATCAAATGAACGCCGAAAGCCATCAATCACAATAGGGATTACTATAGGTTTGTATTTTTTGATAATGTGAGCTGTCCCTTTGCGTACTGGCTTAAAAGGCTTTGTTGTTCCTTGTGGAAAAGTGATCACCCAACCGTCATCTAAGGCTACACCAATGTTTGTGATGTCACTCATCTTTACTTGTCGTTTTACGTCTTGTCCATTTTCTCTCCAAGTTCGTTCAATAGACACCGATCCTGCATACGCAAGAATACGAGGAAGTAATCCAGCTCTCATTGTTTCTTTAGCAGCTACGTAATATATATTTAGTTTAGGACTCCACAAATATCCTACATTTTTTATACTGTCTATTCGACCGCTCAAACTGGCATTGAACACATGAAACATAGCCACAACATCGGCAAAATATGTTTGATGATTTGAAATAAAAAGGACATTTTTATCCGGTAAGTTCTTTATGATCTCTGAACCCTCAATATTTAACTGATTAAAGCCTCGATACCTTCTGTGCGTCATAAACCCCATGTATCGAATTAACCATTTCTTCAAAATAAGGTAATGTCCGAAGGGATTTTTTTTAAACATAAATCAATTTTGATAAATCAACCAAATATAGAATTTTTCTATATGTGACTTTCTAAAAAATTCTTAAATTCAAATAATATCATTGCGGTAGCACCCCATATGATATGGTTATTAAATACATAGCTAGGAACTTTAGTCATAGAAAACTGGTTGAGGCTAAGGTTGATATCGTTATATTCTATTTCAAACTTGATCAACGTTTCAAGCGGTAATTCTATATGTATTTGAACTTCCCTTTTGTCTGGTTTAAAATTTGGATAGCTAGACTGTTTAGTAACAAATGGGCTAACTATAAAATTACTCGGTGGAATATAGGTTGGCGTTAATTCTAAAAGAGGTTTAGAATGGGTTAGTGATACCCCCAATTCTTCATTGCATTCTCTTAATGCGGTTTCCCAAATCGACTGATCTCTGGGGTCTTGTTTGCCTCCAGGTAAGCTAATTTGTCCAGAATGAGTACCCTCGTATATTGAACGTTTAATTAAAGAAAGATGCATTTTCCCTTCTTTTGGATAACAAAAAAGCAGGACGGCCGCTTTGCGAGCGTTTGGAAATTCATGAGGTTCATTTTGTAAGAACTTTAAACGCTCTTGATTTGGAACCATTTCTGAATGCATCGATTTTCCCGATAGGGTGAAATCTTTTACATTTGAAAAACAATCAGAAAATTTTTGATAATTCATGTTGAAAACAAAATTAATCATTCTCTTTTTAGGCCTGGGCCTCTTGTTTAATCAATGTCAAGATTCTTCTAAAAAAAGCAATGAAAACAAACCGAAAAAAAAGATTGAAGAAAATCTTTCATCAAAAAAAGATACTTTAAAATCTAAACCAGATAAATCAACCTCATTTCTTCTAAATGATCAAAATGCGATCCCCTTCTTTTTTGATTATCAGAAAAAGCACTTAGAAAATCGTGTAAGAATCTCTACACGCTTTGGTGATATCGATATTGAATTATACCAAAACACCCCCTATCACAGAGCAAATTTCATATACCTTACTAAAAAAGGATATTTCAATGGAAGTACATTTCACAGAGTTGTACCTGGATTTATCATTCAAGGTGGAAATTCAGACCGGGTAGAAACTTCACAAAAAAGGCGAGAGATTGGGAAGTATCTTCTCCCACCAGACACTCGCAAAGGGTACAAACACCATCGTGGGGTAATTTCAATGCCAAGTAGTGAAATAGAAAATCCCCATAAGCTAGCTTCTCCCTATGAGTTTTTTATTGTGCAACAAAGTCCTGGAGCCTATCATTTGGACGGTTCTTATACAGCCTTTGGAAAAGTAATTCGTGGGATGGATGTCGTTGATAAAATAAATCAACAGAAGGTAGATGATCGAGAAGCACCGTTAACAAACATTCATATGGACGTCTCCATTATTGAATAGTTATTTCTTATGTATTGGATATTTTTATAGATTTTACATCTAAAAAACGATGTTATTACATGTTTGTATAGTTTTTTCTTATTAATTTTACATAAACAATAGAAAATGACGTTAACTCAGTTAAAGTACACGCTAGCTGTTGCAGAAGAAGGAAATTTCACACAAGCTGCAGAAAAATGTTTTGTAACACAACCTACGCTTAGCATGCAGGTTCAAAAGTTAGAAGAAGAATTAGGAATTCAACTCTTTAACAGAAAATCAAAACCCATCACTCTAACCCAAGTCGGAGATAAAATAATAACACAAGCGAAGATAATTTTGGAAGAAGCCAAAAGAATGTCCGACATAGTTTCAATGGAAAATGGAATTATAGAAGGGCATTTCAGGCTTGGAATCATCCCTACAGTGATGCCTACTTTGTTGCCCATGTTTTTAAACACTTTCATTAAAAGATATCCCAAAGTAGTCCTGAAAATTGAAGAACTTAACACCGCCTCGATAGTTGAAGAACTGTCTCTTGGAAAACTTGACGCTGGAATTGCTGCAACCCCTCTTGATCATCCACAACTTATCGAAAAACCCTTGTATTATGAGCCATTTGTAGGCTATATACCCAGCACCCATCCCCTTTCTAAAATTAAAACTTTAGAAGTTGAAGATCTTGAAACAATGGATATTTTAGTCCTAGAAGACGGACATTGCTTTCGTGAACATGTGCTTAAACTTTGCCAAACATCACAAGGATCAAAATCTTTTGACCTCAAAAGCGGAAGCTTTGAAACACTTATACATCTTGCAAACGAAGGAATGGGGATGACGCTTCTACCCTATTTGCAAACCAGAAGTCTTTCTGAAAAAAACAAAGAAAACCTCAGACACTTTAAAAGTCCTGAACCTGCTAGAGAAATCAGCATGATTCACAGTAAAAACCTTCTTAAAATACCAATAATAGATGCCTTATCTGAAACCATTGAAGGTGTGCTTCGCGGTGCAATTCAATTTGAAAACATCAAAGTAATTACCCCCAAGTAATTGTCCCATAGTCAGTCAAGACTGTGGAGCTTAACTGAGATTTATTTCGAATATAATTCTCTGCCCAATTTCTTAACTCCAAACGCTCCTCAAAATCGAGTGCACCATAGGCTTTGATCAATTCTTTTTGAAATAAGTCAGCATCAAAACTCACTTTTTTGAGAATCGAGCGGCAATATTTTAAATTTCTTGACATCCTACTTTTTTTAATTTATTGAAATTAATAAGAATAAAGTATTCTAAATGTTGGTGAAAAGTTAAAAAATAAAATTTATTACTATGTTATACATAGTTCTATCTTTTATTTATATATTTGCAATACCTATAAATGAACTTATGAAAATAGAGAACACAACAGCCCAAATGCGAAAAGGAATTTTAGAATTCTGTATTCTCTCTTTAATATCGGGGAGAGATTTATACACATCTGAAATTCTTGAGTCACTAAAAAAGGGGAAAATGGTCGTTGTAGAGGGAACGGTTTATCCTCTTCTTACAAGATTAAAGAATGCAGACCTTTTACAATACCGATGGGAGGAATCTACCTCTGGCCCACCGAGAAAATATTACTCCATTACTTCAAAGGGAGAATCTTTTCTGTCCGAGCTTAAACAAGTTTGGAATGAACTTAACAAAGCAGTAAAAAATATAACAAAAAACAATCCCAATGAATAAAACAATAAACATCAACCTAGCAAGTACATTCTTTCATATAGATGAAAGCGCTTATAAAAAATTAAAAGCCTATTTGAATTCCCTAGAAAAAGGATTCAATAAAACCCAAGGAAAAGAAGAAATTCTTAAAGATATCGAAGCTCGTATTGCTGAATTATTTCAAGAGATAAAAACGAATTCCGAATATGTAATTAACGAAACTGACGTAGATAAGGTCATTTCAATTTTGGGACAACCCGAAGATTTCATCTCTGAGGAGGAAGATGAAACCCCAAACTTTGAAGCATCACACAAAAAATTATTTCGCGATCCTGATGATAAATATATCGCAGGTGTAGCCTCTGGTGTAGGTTATTATTTTGGAATTGATAGCTCCTGGATTCGACTCCTATGGATATTGCTGATATTATTTTCAGGTGGCTCCTTTGTTGTTATCTACATTTTATTTTGGATTTTAGTTCCTGTTGCAAAAACAACAGCCGAGAAACTAAAAATGAAAGGAGAGCCTGTCAATATATCTACTATCGAAAAAAAAATAAAAGAAGAGTT
>JAFMMH010000038.1 GCA_017851655.1 Flavobacteriaceae bacterium | reverse complement strand
GCTTAATGAAGTGCGAATTGCATTTATTTTAGATCAACAAAAACTGATTCGAGCTGCAACAATTTTAGAAAAAGCGTTGAAAGCCTATGAGAAATTTGTATCTTGAAATATGCTCAGATTCAAAGAGGAAGTTTCTTTAAAGCCTTATAATACCTTTGGGATTGAAGCGTATACCAAATACTTTTACAAAGTAACCAATACCTCCTCACTCAAAGAAATCGTTGCTAAAAACCAAAGTTTACCTTTTCGAATTATAGGGGGAGGAAGCAATGTGCTTTTTACAGAAAATTTTGAAGGACTTACTCTTCTTATTGCTAATAAAGGAATTGAGGTTTTAAAAGAGACAACAGATACTGTTCTGGTAGAAGTACAAGCAGGTGAAAACTGGCATGACTTTGTGTGCTGGAGCTTAGATCAAAACTACGGTGGAATCGAAAATTTAGCATTAATTCCTGGCAGTGTTGGTGCTGCACCAATTCAAAATATCGGTGCATACGGTGTTGAATTAACCTCGGTCTTTAAATCCTGTAAAGTGTTCAATGTCAATACTCTTGAAGAAGAAATAATTGAAAAAAAAGACTGTGAATTTGATTATAGATCTTCTATTTTTAAAACGCATCAAAAAGGAAACTACATTATTACTTCAGTGTGTTTTGAACTACAAAAATCTCCACACAAGATCAAAATTACTTACGGTGCTTTGAAAACAAAATTCGAAAACACACGTCCAAGCATTCAAGAAGTAGCTAGAGCTGTCATTGAAATTCGAGAATCAAAACTTCCTGATCCAAAAATTTTAGGTAACAGTGGTAGTTTTTTTAAAAATCCATTGATTTCTAAATTACATTATGAGAAACTGACAAAAAAATATCTTGAACTACCCTACTACACTTCCCCAAACGGTATGTATAAAATTCCTGCTGCCTGGTTGATAGATCAACTTGGGTTTAAAGGAACTCATTTAGGAGGGGCTGCTGTTCATGAAAAACAGGCATTGGTCATAGTGAATACAGGAAACGCAAAAGGGAAGGATATTTTAGCATTGGCCAACAAAATACAAAGTGCTGTAAAACTAGCATATGACATTAAGCTTGAGCTAGAAGTCAATATTCTTTAAAGGTATTCAGATTACTCTTTGTTTTTTGAATCCATCAAAATAGTAACTGGCCCATCATTTTCTAATGACACTTGCATCATTGCTCCAAAAGAACCAGTAGCTACTTTGGAATCTAAAAGAGTTTTAGCTTTTTCTACAAATGATTCATACAAAGGAATGGCATGTTCATGATTTGCTGCTCTGATGTAGGATGGACGATTCCCTTTTTTAGTAGCCGCCATTAAAGTAAATTGACTAACTATCATGAGTTCACCTTTGATTTCCAATAACGACTTATTCATTACCCCGTTTTCATCATCAAAAATTCTCAAATTCAATACTTTGTTTATTAACCAATCTACATCTGCCTGAACGTCTGCCATTTCAATTCCTAATAAGACCAAAATTCCCTGACCAATCTGTTCTCTTGTATTTTCTTCTATTGTAACTTGAGCCTTACGAACTCTCTGAATCACTACTCTCATAGCTCAAGTTTAGCGATATGTACTATCATTTTCTAACATCTGAATATAATTTTGATAACGAGATTTTGCTATCGATCCATTTTCAAAAGCTTGTATAACGGCACATTGAGGTTCATTCTTATGTAAACAATTATGAAACTTACACCCTGATTTGAATGAAATAAATTCTGGAAAATATTTTCCGATTTCATCAGACTGCATATCAACGACACCGAAGCCCTTTATTCCAGGGGTATCTATTAGTTTCATTCCATTTGACAAAGCAAACATTTCAGCAAAAGTAGTTGTGTGAATTCCTTGCTGATGTTGTTCAGATATAGCTCCCGTTTTCAAATTTAAATCAGGAGCAATTGCATTAATTAAAGTAGATTTTCCAACTCCACTATGACCTGAAAACATACTCACTTTATTTTCCATCATCGATTCGATTTTGGAAACATTCATGCCGTTGGTAGCAGATATTTTTAAGGTTGGATATCCAATTTTAGTGTAAACCGAGGCCAATTCATCAATCTCTTTTTCTTGCATTGGTGTACAAGTATCCAACTTATTAAAAACTAATATTGAAGGAATATGATAAGCTTCTGCAGTCACTAAAAAACGATCTATGAAAGCAGTAAAAGTAGGAGGATTATGAAGAGTAATAAGAAGAAATACTTGATCAATATTTGAGGCAATGATGTGTGTTTGTTTAGAAAGATTTACGGACTTTCTAACGATATAATTTTGTCTTTCCTCAATTTCTACAATAGTTCCCTCAGAAGCTTCGGCATTTTCATCTACTTCAAATAAAACATGGTCGCCTACAGCGATCGGATTAGTACTCTTGATTCCTTTTAACCGCAGCTTGCCCTTAATCCTACAGGCATAAAAAATACCATCGGATTCAACTGAATACCAACTTCCTGTAGATCTGTAAACAAGGCCTTTTTTCAACTCTTTTTTTACAAAGTAACAGTTTTTTTTTCAGCTTGCTGGATTTAATGAAGAGCAGACAAATTTG
The DNA here is from genome assembly GCA_017851655.1 of Flavobacteriaceae bacterium. GTDB lineage: Bacteria > Bacteroidota > Bacteroidia > Flavobacteriales > Flavobacteriaceae > MS024-2A. The sequence continues at coordinate 13,278 of JAFMMH010000038.1, read as the reverse complement.
TATCTTTACAAAAAAATAATGGCCCAAAAAACACTCTTAATGATCTTAGATGGTTGGGGAAACGCTCCTGACCCTAAAGTATCTGCTTTAGATCAAGCAAATACACCAAATATTGATACCCTTTACAAAAATTACTCTTTTAATAGTCTCCGCACAGACGGTTTACATGTCGGTTTACCTGAGGGTCAAATGGGAAACAGTGAGGTAGGACATATGAATTTAGGTGCTGGAAGAATCGTATATCAGGATTTAGCAAAAATCAATTTAGCGATTTCCAATAATGAATTAAAGGACGAAAAAGTTTTGACCGATAGTTTTAAATACGCTAAAAAAGAAGGTAAAAAAGTTCATCTTCTTGGTTTATTGTCAAATGGTGGTGTTCATTCTCACATCAAACATCTTGAGGGTTTGTTGGATTTAGTAGAAAGCCATGACCTTCCTCAAGTTTACCTTCACGCATTCACAGACGGCAGAGATGTAGATCCCCAATCAGGCAAAGATTTTGTGAAGCAAATTGAAAATAAATTAGCCGACAAAAGATCCATTTTTGCTTCCTTAATAGGACGCTATTACGCCATGGATCGAGATCAGCGTTGGGAACGTGTAAAACTTGCCTATGATCTTTTAGTTCATGGAAAAGGAAGTCCAACATCAGATTTTGAAAAAAGTCTACAATCAAGCTATGACGAAGGAATTACAGATGAATTTATCAAACCTCTTTACAAAACAAATGCTAATGGTAATGCCATTGCAAAAATTGAAGAGGGGGATGTTGTTTTGTTTTTCAACTTTAGGACAGATCGAGGTAGAGAACTAACTCAAATGCTCTCTCAAAAAGACTTCCCTAAATATCAAACAGTTCCTTTGGATTTGTATTACGTAACTCTTACAAACTATGATGACTCATTTAAAGGAGTAAAAGTGGTATTTGACAAGGACAACCTAAAAGATACCTTAGGTGAAGTTTTAGCTAAAGCTGGGAAAACACAAGTGCGTATTGCAGAAACTGAAAAATACCCTCATGTTACCTTCTTTTTTAACGGAGGTCGTGAAATACCGTTTGAAGGTGAAGAACGGATTTTATGCCCTTCTCCTAAAGTTGCTACCTATGATTTAAAACCTGAAATGAGTGCGTTTGAAATTCGTGATGCTATCGTAGAAAAAATTAAAAATAATCCGCCAGACTTTATTTGTTTAAACTTTGCAAATCCTGATATGGTAGGTCATACTGGTGATTTAAAAGCTGCCATAAAGGCCTGTGAAGTAGTTGACAAATGTGCTGGAGAGGTATTAAACGCAGCATTAAAGCAAGGTTATGCAAGTTTGGTTATTGCAGATCATGGAAATTGTGAAACCATGATAAATCCTGATGGTAGCCCTAACACAGCACATACGACAAACCCAGTACCAGTTATTTTGGTAGATCCTGAAAAAAAGAAAATTAATTCTGGAATTTTAGGAGATATCGCTCCCACTATCTTGGATCTAATGGGGATAGAACAACCCAAAATTATGTCTCAAAAGTCTCTAATTATTAAATCATGAAATATCTCATCCTTCTTTTTATAGGTTTACAACTTTTAAATTGTAAAAATCTTGAAACGCCAAAATACAGTTCTGAACCTATGAAAGTGGAAACCTTAATTGGAGAAGAAGGTGAAACCGTAGTTTTAGGGTATATGAATAGAGCGAATCTTAATACAGAGGAATTTATGGCTTGGTTTCAGCCCGAATATGATCAACTTACAATTCCAGAAGGCTGGATAACCGAACATTCACCACTTTCAAAAAATCTAAATTTTAAATTATTTCTTGGAACTTGGTGTGGTGATACACAAAGAGAATTGGGAGGTATGTTCAAGCTTTTAGATGCATTAGGAGTTACTGAAGATCGCATAGAAATGTATGCCATTTCTGAAGCAAAAGACAGTCCGCTCGGCTATGAAAAAGAATACGACATCTTAAACATCCCGACACTGATATTTTTTGAGGATGGAAAAGAAAATAATCGAATTGTAGAATTCCCTGTGGAGAGCATGATAGAAGATTTTTCAAAAATCCTCAAAAAGGAACCTTACGAAGACGCCTACGCTGATTTTTAATATGGCTGGAATTATACTAAAAACTAGGGAAGAAATTGAATTGATGCGAGAAAGTGCGCTCATTGTATCTAAAACATTAGGAATGTTGGCTTCTGAAATAAAACCAGGAGTCACCACTTTAAAATTAGATGCTTTAGCCTATGATTTCATCAAAGACCATGACGCCGAACCCGGTTTTTTAGGACTTTATGATTTTCCAAACACACTGTGCATGAGTCCAAACTCCCAAGTTGTACACGGAATCCCAAATAACACCCCACTTGTGGAGGGTGATGTTATTTCCATTGATTGTGGAGCACTCAAAAATGGCTTTTACGGAGATCACGCCTATACCTTTGCTGTAGGTGAAATACCTAAAGCTACAGCAAAACTATTGCAGATTACCAAAGAATCCCTTTACGAAGGAATTAAAGCATTCAAACGTGGAAATAGAATCGGTGATATGGGATACGCCATTCAAAACCACTGTGAAAAAGAAGGTTATGGTGTTGTAAGAGAATTGGTAGGTCACGGTTTAGGAACAACGATGCACGAAGGTCCAGAGGTCCCAAATTATGGTAAACGTGGTCGAGGGAAACTTTTTTTAGATGGTATGGTTTTGGCAATTGAACCAATGATCAATATGGGGACGCACCGAATCAAACAACTCAATGATGGTTGGACCATACTCACTGCAGACGGGAAACCATCAGCACATTTTGAACACGATGTAGCCTTAATAGATGGTAAACCTGAATTACTTTCAACTTTCGAATTTATATATAAAGCTTTAGGCATCACTAGTGATGAAGAAATTCCCTACAGGAACCATCCGTTGGTATTATGAAAGGAATTCTGAATTTATTTCCAAGGCCTTGGCTAATTACTTTTAGTATTTGGTTTCGCCCAATAATCAAATGGTATTTTAAAGGAAATCGCTTTACCGATCCCATTGACGGAAGTTCATACAGTCGATTTTTATCTTATGGGTACAAAGTTTCTAGACCCAATGCCTTATGTCCTGGAACACTCTCTTTAGAACGACACCGTTTGTTGTGGCTTTATATTAAAAAGAAAACCACTTTTCTAAATGATTCATTAAAAGTATTACATATTGCACCTGAGCAAGTTTTTTTTAGCAAATTCAAAACTTTTTCTCATTGGGACTATACCACTACTGACCTCCACTCCCCTCTTGCTGATATAAAAGCAGACATTTGTGAGCTCCCGTTTGGCGATAACAATTTTGATCTGATTTTATGCAATCACGTATTAGAACATATTCCAGATGATCGTAAAGCAATGCAAGAACTCTTTAGAGTTCTGAAACCAAAAGGAACATTAATCGCTCAAGTACCTTTAGAAGAAATGCGTTCAGAAACCTTTGAAGATAACAGCATCACTGATAAAGCAAAACGGACTGAAATTTTCGGGCAATACGACCATGTAAGGATTTATGGAACAGATTATTATGACAGACTCAACAGCGTAGGTTTCTTGGCAAAAGGAATTGACTTTCTAGAAGAACTCAGCGCAGAAGAAAAAAGACGATTTGCACTCCCCAACAAAGAAAGAATTCCTGTAGCTACGAAAAAATAAATGGTTAATCCTCCTTTGGAAAACCTGAAGAAAAGAGTTCCATCACTCCCTTATTAGAATCCGAAACAATCCAATAAGCTTCAAGTTCAGGTATGGAATCAATCAGTTTTTGTGAATCTTCAATTGGCATCACCATCAGAGCGGTTGCATAAGCATCAGCAGTCATACAGTCTGGAGCAATCACCGAAGCACTCAAAACTTTACTAGGAATAGCTTCCCCAGTAATTGGGTTTATCGAGTGTGCTGATCGTAACCCAGTTTCTTCATTTATTTCAAACTTTCTGTAATTACCTGAAGTTGCCAGTGCTTGATTGTTTAAACTCACGGTTTGAATAAAACTTCGTTCTTCCCCTTGTTTGGGATCGTCTATTGCAATTTTCCAGTTTTGACCCGATCTTGGACTTTTTCCTTGAGCAACAATTTCCCCTCCAATTTCTACAAGAAAAGAATCTACTTGACTCTGTATTAAGTATTGAGCTAAAACATCTACGGCATAGCCTTTAGCCAAAGCGTTAAAATCAAAATAAATATTAGGATACTTCTTAGATATAGTAAACTTCTCTGTGAGTTTTGTTTTAGACCAGCCCGTAAAAACTAAAATACTATCTCTCTGATTTTGACTGACTGTTTTTAGTCTTTTACCTGGGCCAAAGCCATAGGCATTTACAAGTGCTCCTACTGTAGGATCAAAAAACCCTCTTGTGCGTTTCCAAACTTCTGTTGCTTTCCTATAAACTTTAACAAAATGATCGTCAACAACTACTAAACTATCTCCCTTATTAATTTTCGAAATATCTGAATCTGGAATATAAGTGGATAAGGACTGGTTCAATACCTTAAATAGAGAATCTACACTATGGGTAAGCTGTTCTGGAGTAAGTGTATTGGAGACATACGAAATTGAATAGGTTGTACCCAAAGCATATCCCTGTGTTCTTTGTAATGACTGATCCTCCGAATCACAACTGAAGAAAATAATAAAACCAATAAAAAGACTACTGTATTTCTTGAAGTCCTTGAAAATTGACTGCATATGGGTCTTTTTTAGTTAATGGAAAGTCATAATTTTCAGCATTTGCAAAACCTACTCCAGCTAGAAATAATTGAGCATTATTTTTGTCAGCATGATCTTTTACTTTTTTTATTAAATCTGGATCAAACTTTTTAGGTGCATCTGGGTATCGCGTTCCTTGTACTAAAATGAAAAATAAGTTTTTTTCTTTAACACAAACAAACTGAGGTGTTCGTTTTATCTGCGAATTAACTGCCAAAAATTCGTAACCCTCGGATTCAAGATAATTCCCCACTTCTTGCATTGCGAGTTGATGGATTTCTTGTGGTGTAAGCTGACTCATGATCGTGTAAAAGATTAGTTTTAAAGCTCTACAGGTAAAATTAAAAAAAGAGGTTTAAAACCTCTTTTTTTAATAAATGATTATCCTCCAAAGTCGTCAAAACGAACATTTTCTGGAGGGACACCAAAGTCTTCAGCCATTCTTTCAATAGCCTGATTCATCAGTGGAGGCCCACAGAAATATACCTCGATATCCTCTGGTGCTTCGTGATGAGAAAGGTAATTATCAATAACTACTTGATGAACAAAACCAGTAAATCCATCACCATCTCCATCTAAACTATCCTTCTCTTTCCAATTGTCATCTTCCATTGGTTCTGACAAGGCAATGTAAAATTTGAAATTTGGGAAGTCTTTTTCAAGTGCTCTAAAATGATCAATATAAAATAGTTCTCTTTTCGAACGACCACCATACCAGAAAGTAACTTTTCTACCCGTTTTTAAAGTTCTGAAAAGTTCGTAAAGATGAGATCGCATTGGAGCCATTCCAGCACCTCCACCAACATATAGCATTTCTGCCTCTGACTCATTGATAAAAAATTCTCCGTAAGGACCTGATATGGTTACTGTATCTCCAGCTTTTTTTGAAAAAATATATGAAGAAGCAACTCCTGGATTTAAATCACTCCAATCATTTTTTGCTCTATCAAAAGGGGGTGTAGCAATCCTAACATTAAGCATGATTTCTTTTCCCTCAGCAGGAAAAGAAGCCATAGAATAGGCACGTTCTACAGTCTCAGTGTTTTTCATGACAAGAGGCCATAATTTAAACTTATCCCACTCCAATTTGAATTTATCTGGTTCACCTGGATGCTCTTCGGGATGAGCTGAAATATCAATTTCCTCATATTTTACTTCACAAGGGGGAATCTCAATCTGAATATACCCTCCCGCTTTGTAATCCATTGCTTCTGGAATTTCAACCACAAATTCTTTAATAAATGAAGCTACATTCCAGTTTCTAACAACCTTAGCCTCGTACTTTTTAATCCCAAAAACTTCTTCAGGAACTTGAATAACCATGTCTTGTTTCACTTTGACTTGGCACCCCAAACGCCAGCCTTCAGCAACTTCTTTTCTTGAAAAATGGGGCGCTTCAGTAGGAAGAATTTCCCCTCCACCTTCAAGTACCTGACATTTACACTGGATACAGGTTCCACCACCACCACAAGCTGAGGGCAAGAAAATTTTATTATTTCCAAGGGTACTTAATAAAGTACTCCCAGATGAAACCTCCACTTGATTATCTCCATTTATCAATAGTGATACAGGTCCTGAAGGCAATAATTTTGCTTTTGCTCCAAGTAGCATCCCTACCAATAAAAAAGTTATGATTAAAAAAACAACGATACTTGCTACTACAACTGAATAATCCATCTCACATTATAATTTAATTCCCATAAAACTCATAAATCCTAAAGCCATTAAGCCTGTAATAATAAAAGTAATTCCTAATCCGCGCAATGGTGCAGGCACGTTGGAATATGTAATTTTTTCTCGAATTGCTGCAATTGCAAGTATGGCTAATAACCATCCTATACCTGAACCCAAGCCATAAACAGCAGACTCTGCAACTCCAGAAAAATCTTTTTGTTGCATAAAAAGTGATCCCCCTAAGATGGCACAGTTTACTGCAATAAGAGGAAGAAATATTCCCAAAGCACCGTAAAGAGCTGGTGCAAATTTTTCTACTATCATTTCAACCAATTGAACCATTGAGGCGATTACGGCAATAAACATGATAAAACTTAGAAAACTTAAATCAAGATCTGCATATTCTGTACTCAGCCAAGACAATGCTCCTGGTCGGAGTAAATACGTGTCTAACAAAAAGTTAATAGGAACAGTTATAGCCAAGACAAAGATAACTGCAAGACCAAGACCAACTGCTGTTTTTACCGTTTTTGAAACGGCTAAGTAAGAACACATTCCCAAGAAATAGGCAAAGATCATGTTCTCAATAAAGATACTTTTTACAAATAAATTTAAATACGCTTCCATAGTCGAGTCTTAATTTTTTTCAATTAATGTTCGGTTACGTGACCGCTGAATCCAAATAAGAATTCCTACCGTAATCAATGCCATAGGGGATAGTAACATTAAACCATTATTAACATATCCTAATTCATATACTGCATCTGGTATTACTTGAAAACCAAAAAGTTTTCCTGAACCAAAAAGCTCTCTGAAGAAGGCTACAATGATCAAAATAACCCCATATCCAGCTGCATTTCCAATCCCATCTAGAAAAGATTTCCACACGCCATTCCCCAAAGCAAATGCCTCCAATCTTCCCATAACAATACAGTTTGTAATTATCAGTCCAATAAATATTGAAAGTTCTTTACTGACATCATAGGCATATGCTCTAAGTATTTGATCTACCAAAATCACCATAGAAGCAACAACTACTAGTTGTACTATGATTCGAATTCGGTTAGGGATTAAGTTTCTTAAAAGCGATATAATGACATTACTTGCTGCCATAACAGCCATTACTGAAATACTCATGACCACCGCTGGCTTCAACTGTACTGTAATAGCGAGCGCTGAACATATTCCCAAAACCTGCACGGTAATTGGGTTATTGTCATCCATAGGATCTGAAAGTAACTTTCTATTCTTTTTGGAAAACAAAGGTTCTTTTTCTTTGTTTACAAAAAGAAGGGTCGTTTTCTCAGTGGGAGTTGTTTTTTTATCTTCCATTCAATTATTGGTTTAATGCTACAACATTATCTCCTTTTAAATAAGGAAGGTAATGCGTCAATCGTTCAATTATCATAGCAGTTACTCCATCACCTGTTATTGTTGCCCCTGAAATGGCATCAACCTCGTGATCGTCTTTATCTGTATCCTTAGGGTCATTATTGGTTTTCGAAACATTAATTCCAACCAATTTACCTTCTTTATTGAAAACTTTCTCGCCAACAAAACGGTCTTGAAACCACTGTTGAGTAATCTCAGCACCCAGACCTGCAGTCTCTCCAGTGTGATCAAAAACAGCTCCTTGGATGGTATTCTTGTCTTCTTTCAGTGCGATATATCCCCAAATAGCATTCCATAATCCAGCCCCTCTCAACGGAACTATATAATATTTAGTTCCTTGAACTGAAGCCTCGTACAATGGAAATCGCTGTTCGTCTACAGGCTTTTTAAGTTCATTATTGAGTTTAATCTCAAACGCTTGAACCTCCTGATCAACATCTCCAGAGGATGTTAGGGAAAGTTCTGATATGATATATTCATTATATAATTTTTCAGCCTGTTCTCGGTCGGTTTCAATTCCAATCGTAGCTAAAATATTCTGCATTTTTTCTTTACGCACATTTGATGCTTGAAGATCCTTCAACGAACTAGCTGTAAAAGCCAATGCAGAAGCAACTACCAAAACCATCAGGGTAGCAAATAAAAAAGTGTAAGCATTACTATCTCTGTTCATCTCTATGCAGTTTTAAGTTCTTGTGCACTATTCCAACGTTTTTTTCTTTTCTTGATATTTCCATTCACCACATAATGGTCTATGGTTGGAGCAAATACATTCATTAATAAAATGGCTAACATGACACCCTCTGGATAAGCTGGGTTAAACACCCGAATCATGATACAGAAAATTCCTACCAAAATCCCGTAGATCCATTTGCCTTTATTCGTTTGTGCTGCAGATACGGGATCTGTAGCCATAAAAACAATTCCAAAAGCAAAACCTCCAACAACCAGGTGATTCATCCATGAAAAACTCATTAAAGCATTAGCCCCCCATAGATTAAATAACAATCCCATAACAGCAGCACCCAAAATACCCCCAGTTATTATTCTCCAACTTCCGATTCCTGTAACAATCAAAATCAAGGCGCCTACTCCAACCCAAAGGGTCGATGTTTCTGCGATAGATCCTGGTATGGATCCTTGGAACATTTCCATCATAGAATAATTGACATCTTGTCCTGCTGCTAGGCTTCCGAGTATTGTCTCTCCTGAAATAGCATCAACTGAACCTGCTTCAGAAACCCATACTTTATTACCTGACATATAAGTTGGATAAGCAAAAAAGGCAAAAGCTCTTGCGGTAAGTGCAGGATTCAAAATATTCATCCCTGTACCTCCAAAGGCTTCTTTTGCAATTAAAACTGCAAAAGCAGTTGATATTCCTACCATCCATAGTGGAATATCTACAGGCATGATCATAGGAATCAGTAAACCAGTTACCAAATAACCTTCATTAACTTCATGTCCACGATACACAGCAAAGCCAAACTCAATGGAAAGCCCTACTACATAGGACACTATAATCATGGGAACTATTTTCCAAGCACCATGAATAAATGCATCTAAAAAAGTGAATGGGGTGTCTGTTTGAATATAATATTGATATCCGGTATTGTAAATTCCATAAATCAAGGCCGGTAATAATGCAATGATTACAGTAACCATTGTGCGTTTCAAATCTACAGCATCACGGATATGGGCACCCTTCTTAGTCGTATGATTAGGTACAAATAGAAAGGTATCAAAGGCGTTGATTGCTGGTGCAAATTTTTCTAATTTCTGACCTTTTCCAAAAGGCTTTTTTATTGAGTCTAAAGTTTTTCTTAATGCATTCATACAATTAATTTTATCCTACTTCATTTATCATTAGTTCAATACCCTCACGGATAATTTCTTGAGCTTCAAGTTTTGAAGTATTTGCATAATCTATCAGGCCAAAATCTTCTGGCACTACCTCATAAATTCCCAAAGCCTCCATTTTCTCTATATCTTCTATTAAACATGCTTTGATTAACTGCATTGGATAGACATCTAATGGAAATACTTTTTCCATTTCACCTGTAACAACTAAAGCACGTTCTTCACCATTGAGATTGGTATTCACCTCAAACCCACTTTTGTTAAAAAGTCTAGAAAAAGACGTGTTTGATAAGCTCAAAATATTATTATCCTTAAATGGTAACCATCCAAACATTCTATAGGTATTCCCCTCCGGAATAACAGTAAGTTGGTTATTATAGTATCCCAAATGACCAGCTTCTGAAACAGAAGTCCCAGTTAAAACATCACCATTAATCACTCTAAATTGAGAACTTTTGGGGGTAAAATAGTCCAGAATTGGTTGGATTTCAGCACCTAATCTTGTTCTGATATAATGTGCTTTTTCGATTGCATTCCCAGTTACAGCAACAGTTCGACTAGAACTAAACTTTCCACTATTCATAAATCTTCCAATATTCACAACATCTTCAGGATTTACTGTCCATACTCGATCACCCATGTTAAGAGGTGCGAGTTCTTGAATGTGTAAACTTAAATTTCCAGCAGGATGTGGTCCTGCTATTGTATAATGCTGAACGTCTTTTATATCTCCAAACATTCCTGCAAAAGAGGCGTCTGTTCCTAAAAAGACTTTTTGATCAACCATTGAATTTAAAACATCGATCCCAGCTTGAAAGGATTCCCTTTCGTCATTGAGAATAAAACTATAGTCAGGACTTAACGGACACGTTTTAAAAGTTGATACAAAAATCGCTTTTGGAGTATCTGTGGGGTTGGCTAAAGTTCCATAAGGGCGTTGATGAATAAAAGGCCAGTTTCCACTTTCCAATAATAGAGATTTCAATCCCTCTCGATCCAATTTCTCCCAATTTTCAACTTTATGGGTTACTGATTCATCAGTACCATCTGCAGCAATGATGATTTTTTCTATTTTTCGTCTTGCACCCCTTTGGATAGTTTGAACTACTCCTGATACTGGAGAGACAAATTTAATCTGAGGATCGTTCTTGCTGAAGAAAAGAGACTCTCCTGCAGCAATTTTTTCGCCTTCTTTCTTTAAAAGCTTGGGTATTGATCCAAAAAAATCATCAGGATTAATTGAAAACGTTGGGGAGGGGAGTGCGTTACCAAAAATTTTATCAGCTCCACCTTTGATGTTGAGCTTTGCACCCCTTTGGGTATGAATTTTTTTAATTATTTCCATTAAAAGTTATAATCTAAAATCAGGCAAATTTACTAATAAACCGCTCTTTAATAGAAGTAAAATTAAAGGAAAAAAGCTATTTATATTGATTCTAAATAGCTGTTTAATCATTTTGATAATAATGGTGCAATTTGGACATCACAAACTGAACATCTACATTTACAAACAATGAAATTACTAGCAAATTTATTCTTAGTCATCCTACTTTTTGTAACAAATTTTTCTTTAGCTCAGGAACAAAAAGAAATTACAATTGGGGATCACATCAAATCGATTCAATTCTCAAGTGCAGAAAGAAGAGATATTTTTCCTGTGATAGCCTTAGGGGAACAATTCACTATTCATTTCGATGACCTAAATGCAGACGAGGCAGATTACTATTACAAAATCAAATATTTTAATTATGATTGGACCCCTTCCATTCTTTTCCAGAATGAGTATATAGAAGGTTATGACAATTTAAGGATCACTAATTATCAAACTTCTTTTAATACCCTTCAAAGTTACACTCACTACCAACTAAAAATCCCAAATTCTGATATACAACTTAAAGTTTCTGGAAATTATATGATTGAAATTTTTTCAGCTTATGACGAATTAATCTTTTCCAGAAGATTTTGTGTGTATGATAACACCGCGTCAGTTCAAGCTGCAGTTTATAGACCTCAAAATATGGATCGTTTTGCCACCCATCAATCCGTCCGATTTGCTGCAACTCCCAAGACGAAGTTTTTTGTAAATCCTGAAGAGAACGTAAAAGTAGTCCTACTCCAAAACCAACAATGGAATAGTGTGATAAGTAATTTGAAGCCACAGTATTATTCTGGAAATACTCTAGAATATCGCTATGAAACCCCATCTCAGTTCGAAGGAGGCAATGAATATTTATTTTTTGACACGAAAGACCTCCGTATTACAACTCCTAGAATTAGCTATTCAAACAGAGCAAACCTGTACGAGACCTATCTAAACATTGACATTGCAAGGAATTTCACAAATTATACTTTTGCTCCTGATATCAATGGAAATTATGAGATTCGTAACATAATGCGTCCCGGGGATTCCAATATTGAAGCAGATTATAGTTTTGTTTATTTTAGTCTCGCATACCCTTTTGAATTAAAAGAAAATGAATCAATTTATATCTATGGAGCCTTTAATAATTTTGAATTGAAAGACCTCAATAAATTGTACTATAATCCAGCAATAGATCTTTATGAAGGTGTCTTGCTCCTGAAACAAGGATTTTATAATTATAAATACATTCTAAAACAGGGAGAAGAAATTTCCAAAAATAGCATCAGCGGCACTCATTCTACTACTGAGAATGATTATCTTATACTACTCTATTACAGGGACATAGGCTCGCAATACGACGCACTTGTAGGGATCGGACGCACAAATTCTTTTGAATTACAAAATTAAATTTTAATTTTTTGTGTTATGGGGGTTTTTTTATACCTTTATATGGCGTTATTTTTCATAATAAATAGGTGTGATACAACAAATTACAAGAGGAATTAAAATCTCAGTAGAGACTAAATTTGAAGGAAGCTTTCTGAAAGAGCAAATCCTTCATCATGCATTTTTGTATTCTATCACCATTGAAAATCAAAGTAAAGATGTTGTTCAACTGCTATCACGTCATTGGAAAATTCTTGAATCGGTCAGTAGGCCGCAGTACATAAACGGAAATGGTGTGGTAGGAAAAAAACCCATCATCCGCCCCGGCGAGAGTCATACTTACCAATCTGGCAGTTTAATTACTTCACCACTAGGCTCAATGTCAGGAACTTATATTATGATCAACTTTACTACTGCAAAAAAATTCAATGTTGAAGTACCTAATTTTAGACTCAGCGTTCCTTATATTTTGAATTGAATCACTGATTCATTTATCTTTTTCCTGTTATAATTTTTTACTTTTGGCAAAAAATCTGAATTATGTCTCACAGTATTTTTAAGGTACCATTTCCTAAAAACGAAACAATCTTAGAGTATGCTCCTGGAAGCCCAGAAAAAGAAGATGTTTTAAAAATGTACAGAACATTATACAACAGTAATTTGGAAATTCCGATGAGAATTGGAAATAAAGACGTTCGAAGTGGAAACACTTCAAGCATGAACCCTCCTCACGACCACAAGCACAGCCTAGGGGTTTATCATAAAGCTGAAGAAGTACATATAAAAGAGGCCATACAAGCCTCCTTGGATGCAAAAAAAGCATGGAGCGAAATGCCTTGGGAATCTCGTGCTTCAATTTTTTTAAAAGC
>JAFMMH010000004.1 GCA_017851655.1 Flavobacteriaceae bacterium | reverse complement strand
CGCCAAAGGTAAATGAAATTGTGAAACCCATAAAAATATACCAGTCATTATTCGCAATATTTCCAAATTTATAGTTCATTTCATCTGCATATTGGTTTTCAGGGTTGCTTCCGTCCAAATTATCAGTAAAAGTATATCGTGCTCCTAATTCAAAACCTAAAATAAAATAAGGATTAGGATTTAATTTTAATCCCAAAGTAAAAGGGATGGCCATTTTCTCATCTTTTCCATAGTTATTATATGTTGGAGGTTGAAATGCACCGTTTTGAGTCACAAAAAATTGATCGTATCTAAAGTAAGTTAACCCATAGAAAAGATAGGGTGTAAAGTTAAAATCAGCATCGTGAAGGTTAAATTCTTTAAAGTTGATTTCTATTCCTAAGGTGGCTTCTTGCAGGCTGTTATCTAGCTTATAAGATCTAAAAAAACGGTTTAAATCGTTGTTGTTGTATTCTGTTTCTAATAATTTGGTGGTTGTAAATCCAGCTCTTAAAGAATACCGATCGGTTACATTCCATTTATAGATCAATCCAACGGCAGGGGAATTGGGATCTATGTACTGATCCGTTCCAATATCACCAATATAATTACTTCCACCTAAAAATAAACCGACTTCATGAAACTGCGAAAGACAATTTGAAAAATATAATAACGAACAAGTAAAAATTAGTGTTTTTAACATGGGAGACAAAAAACTAACATGAACGGGCTATTTGTTAGTTTAAATACTAACCCAAAAAGCAGTAATTTATTGTGTATTTCGCCTGTCTTGACCCCAAAAAAGTTTTTCTCTCAAGGTGTTGAAGAAGTTGGATCCATCAAGTTGAACAGTCTGAATAACAAAGGGCGCTTTTTTGAGATAAATATCGTTTCCATTTTCAAGTGTGAGAATTCTTGAATCTAAGGAAAGCAGATGGTACTTACTTCTCCCCTGTACAGAGATTTTAATTTCAGTACTGTCAGGAACAATAAGAGGTCGCATATTGATATTGTGAGGTGCAATTGGGTTTAAGATCCAGCATTGAGAACTTGGAGAGACAATAGGACCCCCACTACTTAAAGAATATCCAGTAGATCCAGTAGGTGTCGCTATTATAAGCCCATCAGACCAGTAGGTGGTTAAGTGCTGACCATCTAATTCAGTATGGATGCTGAGCATGGAAGTTGTGTTTTTCCTGTTTACACTTACCTCATTAAGAGCAAATCCTGTTTCTTCTAGAATTGGATGCGGTTCTTTAGTTCGTACTTGAAGAAGTGAACGATTTATAAAACTATATTTTTTCTCAAAAAACAGATTCAATCCTTCATTTAGGGCATCCCGATGAAGTGAGGTTAGAAAGCCTAAACGTCCTGTATTTATTCCCAAAATTGGTATTTCAGAATCTCGAACGAGTGTTACTGCCCTCAGAATAGTGCCATCTCCACCTATAGAAAATAAAAAATCAATAGAATCATCAAGCTGCTCTTCTTCGTTATAGTAGGAATAATCAGGACTTTCAGAGTCTAGCTGCTTTTTTAAACGATGTATAATAGTAAAACGATGACCATGGTTGTCTAAATAGTCTATCGTGGCTTTTACATACTGGAGCGTTTCCTCTGAAAAAAAAGCACTATATAAAGCAATATACATGGCGTTGAATCTTAATTCAAAGGTACAAAACTCCCGAGAATCAATTTGATTTAGGGGTCAAAATGATATGGGAGCGAAAAAACAAACTTTTTATTTCACATTTGCGTAGAAGCCAATACATTTACAAAAAAAAAGATGACAGCACTCAGTGTAAACATCAACAAGGTTGCTACACTTCGAAATTCCAGAGGAGGAATGCTTCCCGATGTACTTCAAGTCGCTAAGGATTTACAAGAGTATGGTGCGCAAGGTATTACAGTTCATCCAAGACCGGATCAGCGTCATATTCGATACGAGGATGCTTTTGCATTACCAAAGGTTTTGCATACGGAATACAATATTGAAGGGAACCCAATTCCAGAGTTTTTAGACATGGTTCTTTCCATTAAACCTACGCAAGTCACTTTAGTACCCGACGCAGTAGATGCATTGACTTCGAACTCCGGTTGGGATACGATAAAAAATCAAGCGTATTTAGCGGGGATTATTAAACAACTGAAAGCCAAAGGAATTCGGACTTCAATTTTTGTGGATGCTGATGTGCAAATGATTCAAGGAGCTAAAGAAACTGGAACAGACCGAATCGAACTCTACACCGAATCATACGCAAAAGAGTATTCGTCTAATCCACAAAAAGCTATAGAACCTTTCGTTAAAGCTGCTGAAATGGCAAAAAAAATAGGTTTGGGAGTGAATGCAGGGCATGATTTAAGTCTTGAGAATATTCATTTTTTTTCTAAGCATATTCCAGATCTTTTGGAGGTTTCAATTGGACATGCTTTAATTTGTGAAAGTCTTTATTTAGGGTTTCAAAATGTAATTCCTATGTACCTTGAACGCTTAAAGTTTTGAGTTTACTACACAGTACTATTTTAGGAGATTCGGGTAAGGATTTATTCATACTTCATGGTTTTTTAGGAATGAGTGATAACTGGAAAACCCACGCTAAGAATTGGTCTACTATGGGCTATAGGGTCCATCTTATTGACCAGAGAAACCACGGAAGAAGTTTTTGGAGTTCAGACTTCTCCTATGAATTGATGGCAGATGATATAGCATATTATTGTTCGCAACATAGTATTGCTAAGGCTCTTATTCTTGGGCATTCTATGGGAGGGAAAACCGTTATGCAATTCGCATGTAAATATCCTGAACTTTTACACGCTTTTGTGGTAGCAGATATTGTTCCGAAGAAATACCCCCCTAATCATCAAAGAATTTTAAAAGGCTTATCAGAATTAGATTTTGAAATAATAAAAGATAGAGCAGCAGCTGACAAGAAACTTTCAGAATATGTTCCAGAAAAGGGTGTTCGTCAATTTTTGTTAAAAAACCTGTATTGGGTAGAAATTGGAAAATTGGGATTGCGAATCAATATAGATGTACTTAAACACGCAAGTGAAACAATTGGAGAAACCTTAAATGATGGATCGAGATCTGAGCATCCATGTTTATTTGTAAAAGGCACGTTATCCGATCACATTCTTGATTCGGATACTCCTTTAATCAAACATTATTTTCCAAATGCTGAACAAGTTTCTATTTCAAATGCTGGACATTGGTTACATGCAGAAAAACCTGTACAGTTTTTCGATATCGTAACAAAATGGTTAGAAGATAAGGGCAGATTTTTTTAACATTTCTCTTAAATATGTGATATTTATTTTGAACTTAAGGTGGTGCGAGGTAGTTATAGTATTTTTGCAGCTTAAGATTAAATTATGAAAGCTCATATTAGATTTGCAAAGATTACAGACAGCGCTTCCATCCTAATGCTTATTCAAGAGTTAGCCGAGTTTGAAAAGGAACCTGAAAGCGTAAAATTGACATTATCTGATATCGAAAATTTTGGTTTTGGCACCCAACCTTTATTCCAATGCTTAGTTGCTGAAATCAATAATCAAGTAGTTGGGATGGCTCTTTTTTACTCGCGATTTTCAACATGGAAAGGGCCTACTTTTCATTTGGAAGATTTAATTGTTTCAGAGGCCTCTAAAGGTCAAGGAATTGGAACACAGTTATATTCTAGGTTTATTCAAATTGCTTATGAAAAAGGTGTGGAGCGCATCGAATGGAATGTTCTGGATTGGAATACTCCAGCAGTTAAGTTTTATGAAAAAAGTGGTGCGACAGTTCTACATGAGTGGTGTACCGTTCAAATGCATCGTCCTGAAATGGAGAACTATATTAAATTACATATAAAATGAAAATATTTAAGTTTGGAGGAGCTTCAGTTAAAGATGCAGCAGGAGTTAGAAATTTAATTCATGTACTTGAAACTGTTGGGTACAAGGAGACCTTGGTAGTAGTGTCTGCAATGGGAAAAACTACAAATGCCCTAGAAAAAATTATCGATGAATATTTTATAAATAAAACACAAATTCCCTCGGGAATCATTGAGTTAAAAGAGTATCATCTTCAAATTGTCAAGGAATTGTTTGAAGAGAATCAAACTTTGGTTTCAGAAAGAATTCACTTTTATTTTGATGAATTACAACTTTTTTTAAAGAATAATAAGGCTCCAAACTACAGTTTTGTTTATGATCAGGTGGTTAGCTATGGAGAGCTTTTGTCAACGACTATTATTCAACATTATTTTCTAGAAAAAGGCTGGGATAGTTTTTGGTTGGATGCGCGAAATTGTATTAAAACAGACGATTATTATCGTGCTGCAAACTTAAATTGGGAGGAAACACAATCTCAAATTAAAAATGAAACCAAGGGGCATAATTTAATTATAACACAGGGGTTTATAGGAAGTAATTCCAACAATTTCACAACTACTTTAGGGAGAGAGGGGTCAGATTACAGTGCTGCAATTTTTGCATACGCTCTAAATGCAGATTCAGTCACTATTTGGAAAGATGTTCCAGGTGTATTGAATGGGGATCCTAGAGTTTTTCAAAATACTGAATTACTGAATCAAATATCTTATCGAGAAGCAATTGAATTGGCCTTCTATGGAGCTTCTGTAATTCATCCTAAAACACTACAACCACTTCAAAGAAAAGAAATTCCTCTATTTGTAAAATCGTTTGAAAATCCAGAAGGACTGGGAACATCCGTTTCTAAAGGAAAAAAAATAGAGCCATTGATTCCATGTTATATATTAAAGAAAGACCAAGTTTTACTCCGTTTGTCTTCCATAGACTTTTCATTTATTGTTGAGGAAAATATCAGTTATATTTTTGGTTTACTTCACGAATATCAGATGCCAGTTGAGTTGATTCAAAATTCAGCAATCAGTTTTTCTGTCTGCATAAATAATAAATACAAGCGTTTAGAAGAATTGGTTTTAGTACTTCGTTCTCGATTTAATGTGGAAGTTAATGAGCATGTGGATTTGTTTACTGTCCGTCATTTTAATGAAAAAGCAGTACAATCTATTCGAAAATACAATAGGCAAATCCTTTTAGAGCAGCGAACTGAAGAAACAGCTCAATTTGTTTTAGAGGCCGTTATCGAGTAGTTAAGTCTACAATTTTATCCAAAATAGTTTGAGCAAGTTTTACATGACTCTCTCTGGTCCACCCTCCTACATGAGGACTCAAAAGTACACGGTCAGAGCTAAGAAGGTAGTCTAATGCTTTTGGCCTATTAGATTGATTGAAAATTGATTCAAATGAGGAAGACTCATATTCAAAAACGTCTAGCCCAGCACCGAGTATTTTCCCCTTTTCGATACCATCTACTAGATCCTCAGTAATTACTGCTTTCCCTCTGGCACTGTTTAAAAACCAGAATGGATTGGACATATTGTCAATGAAATTTTTATCAATCATCCCTATTGTTTCTGGAGATTGGGGGATATGCAAGCTCAGTATTTGCGCTTTTTTCTGAAGTTTTTGAAGAGAAACTTGATTTGCATTCTCGTCACCAAGACCGGGTTTTATATCATAGCAAAGTACCTCAACATCAAAACCTTTGAGTTTTTGGGCAAAACTTTTCCCTGTATTTCCATAACCAATTATACCAACAGTTTTACCTTCCAGTTCCCAACCTCGGTGTTCTTCTCTTTCCCACCTTCCGTTTTGGATACTGAGGTGTGATTGGCGCAGTTTATTCATCAGTGCCAACAACATGCCAAGAGTGTGTTCACCCACTGCGTTTCGATTTCCCTCAGGTGCAGCTATTAAGGTTATTTTCTTTTTATGTGCATAGTCAAGATCAATATTCTCTAATCCAGCACCTACACGAGCGATGAATTTTAACAGAGGTGCTTTATTCATAAAAGCACGATTAATCGGGAAACGACTTCGGATCACTATACCTTCATAGCGATCTAAGTCGTTTAACAAAGTTGCTAGAGGAGTAGTATAAGCTAGATGATTTTCATACCCAATTTTTTTTAGTCCTTCCAAGAGAAGGGGGTGATTTTCATCAATATGAAGAATTAGTTTTGATTTCATTTAAAAACCAAGGGCAAGTTTAGCAATATAGAAAAACAAGAAAATACCAAAGATATCGTTTGCAGTTGTGATGAATGGTCCTGTTGCAATTGCTGGGTCAATACCTCTTTTATCAAGTATGATGGGGACAAAAGTTCCTACTAAAGCCGCGACAACAATAACTAACATCATGGAACCTGCTATAGTAATACTCACAAGAAGCTCTTGATTAATAATCTTACCAAACAAAAGAAGAACGACTGCTAGGGCAAAACCATTGATAAGACTGAGACTGACTTCCTTAATTAAACGGTTAAATAAAGAACCTTTGACAATATCATTTGCCAAACCTTGTACAATAATAGCAGAAGATTGCACCCCAACATTTCCTGCCATTGCAGCAATTAGTGGGGTATAAAAAAATAAATTTCTTAATTTGGGTTCGCTCATGATATTTTCAAAATCTTGAAGAATAAATACACTTCCCAATCCACCTAACAGACCAAGAAAGAGCCAAGGTAAGCGCGCTTTAACGAGTTCAAAAATTGAGTCATCAGCCTCCACATCGTTTGAGATACCTGCAGCAAGTTGATAGTCTTTTTCAGCTTCTTCTTTAATAACGTCTACTATATCATCTATGGTAATTCGTCCTAATAATTCTTTTTTATGATTGATTACAGGAATTGCTTCTAAGTCGTATTTAGACATTATTTTTACAACTTCTTCTTTTTCTTCATCAACGTTTACAAAATCAACTTTAGGAATGTAAATGTCTTTGACTTTATCATTTGATTTTGCGGTAATCAGATCTTTAAGAGATAAACGCCCTTTTAATCTGTTTTTTTGATCTACTACATAAATGGAATGAACGCGTTTCACATCCTCAGCTTGTGCCCTCATTTCATTAAGACATTTGAGGACGCTTAAATCCTCTTGTACTTTCACTAATTCCTTTGCCATAAGACCACCAGCAGTGTTTTCGTCGTATTTGAGGAGGTCACGAATATCTTTAGCATGCTCATGATCATCGATTTGGGACATGACTTTTTCTTGACGCTCTTGAGGTAATTCAAGGATCAGATCGGCGGCATCATCAGTATCTAGCTCTGTAATTTCTTGGGCAATCTCTTTAGCAGAAAGGTTTTCTAAAATAGATTCTCTAATATCGGGATCTATTTCAGCAAGAGCGTCAGCTGTAGTGTCACTACCAAGGAGTTTAACTATGTAAGTAGCTTCGTCATTGGAGAGTAGCTCTAAGATTTCAGCAAGATCAGCGTAATGTATGGGGTTGAACTTCTTTTTTAGTTTGGTATTTTCACCTTCACTAATTAGTTCTTTGATTTTCTCTAAAAAAGGGGCGTCAATTTGAAATGTTGCCATGCTCGATCCTTTTTGTCAACTTGATGAAATCATCCCCTGAGAGCTTCTCAGGTCGTAGATCAAAGATAGCATCTTCTCTCAAATTATCGGGTAGATTCAAGGTTTTTAAACTGTTTCTTAATGTTTTCCTTCTCTGTTGAAAACTCAATTTCACAATTTTAACAAGGAGTTTTTCATCGCAATCTAAAGTGATATTTTCTTTTCGAGTCAATTGAATGACTCCTGATTCTACCTTAGGTGGGGGATTAAAAACGTTTGGAGAAACACTAAATAAATACTCAGTTTTGAAGTATAGTTGTGAAATTACCGAGATAATTCCGTACTTTTTAGATCCTGGAGGTTCGCAAATACGCTCAGCTACTTCCTTTTGAAACATCCCAGCAAAAAAGGGAATTTGCATTTTATTTTCAATTACTTTAAAGATAATTTGAGATGAAATATTGTAAGGAAAATTTCCGATCACTGCAAAGGGATTAGTCCCAAAAACAGGCTTAAAATCATAGTTTAAAAAGTCCCCTTTGATCAGATTAAAGTGGTCGATTATATATTTATTTTGCAAGTATTCGATAGACTCCTCATCGATTTCAATCAAGTGTAATTTTTTTGTTTTTTGAATTAAAAATTGAGTTAGAACACCCGTTCCAGGACCAATTTCAAGTACATGTTCATAGTTTTCAAAATCAAGAAGGTTTGCAATCTTTTCAGCGATATTGAGGTCGGTCAAAAAGTGTTGCCCTAATTTTTTTTTCGGACGGACACTTTTCATGAGAAGTTTTCAATAAGTTGGAGCTCAGTTCTAAAGAAAAGAACTTTATTTCCAAATTGATTTTCCGCTTTTTGTCGAAGTTGGGCTGCATCATGCTTGAGGTAAGCTAGGTATTGCTCTTGATTTTCACAATAGTATTGAACAGCATAACTGACTCCACCAGTATCTTGATCCGTGATGACTTTAAATATTTTCGTTTGAGTAAATTTTTTTGTTGCTTTCATTTCTGGGATATGAAACTCCTTCATCCACTCAAGCCAAGCTTTCTCTATGGAGGTTTCTACATGCGCGGTAACATTGTAAATAAGCATCTTAATTAATTTTATCAAATCCAGTATAAGGGATCAATGCTTTAGGGATAATGATTCCGTCTTCTGATTGACAATTTTCAAGCATTCCAGCAACTACTCTAGGCAAAGCAAGTGCACTACCATTTAGAGTATGGACACTTTGTTTTTTCCCTTCAGCAGTTTTATATCTCAGCTGAAGTCGTTCTGCTTGAAAGCTATTGAATGTAGATACAGAACTTATTTCTAGCCATCGACTTTGGGCGGTAGAGTATATTTCGAAGTCATAAGTTAATGCGGAAGTAAAACCTAAGTCACCCCCACAAAGTCGAAGAATTCGGTAAGGTAGTTCTAAGTCGTTTAGGATACCTTTCACATGTTCAACCATTTTATCAAGTGCTTGCATTGCGTTTTGAGGCTCCTCAATTCTTACAATTTCTACTTTATCAAATTGATGTAATCTATTTAGTCCCCTGACATGAGCCCCATAACTTCCAGCTTCTCTTCTGAAGCATGGTGTGTAGCCGGTTAAACAAATTGGTAGTTCTTTAGCTTCTAAAAGGCTGTCTCTATATAAATTTGTGAGAGGGACTTCTGCAGTTGGGATAAGGTATAGATCATCATTTTGAACATGATACATTTGTCCTTCTTTATCTGGAAGTTGGCCAGTTCCAAACCCTGAAGCTTCATTGACCAAGTGAGGGACTTGCATTTCTCGGTAACCAGCCTGAGTATTTTTGTCTAAAAAATAATTGATGAGTGCCCGCTGAAGTTTAGCCCCTTTTCCTTTATAAACAGGAAACCCTGCTCCGGTAATTTTGTTTCCTAACTCAAAGTCAATAAGATCATATTTCTGTGCCAAATCCCAATGAGGCAGTGCCTGATCTCCAAGTTCTGGAATTGTTCCAGAACGAAAAATCTCTTCATTGTCCTCTTCTGTACTTCCAGAGGGAACTGTTTCATGGGGAACGTTTGGAATTTGAGTGCGTAATTCATTTAATTCCTCAGTAGTCTCATGTAGCTGATCTTGTAATGTTTTGGTTTGTTCTTTAAGGAGCAATGTTTCTTTTTTGAGCTCATTTGCTTTTTCAACTTCTCCGCTCTTAAACAGTGTTCCAATTTCTTTTGCTAAAGAATTTGCTTTAGCTAAATGTTGATCTAATTTCGCTTGCTGTGATCTACGATCTTGATCAAGACTAAGAATCTGATCTATTTTTTCAGGCGACTTAAAATTTCTTTTTTTGAGTCCAAGCAGAATAGTGTCTTTATTTTCTCTTATGTAGTGCAATGCAAGCATAAAATTTCTTTTTACAAAAATAATGGAATTTTAATGGAACCCTTTTTTGATTAAGGTTCTTTTACAAATTTCTTTGTCCTTTTTTAGTTGGATTTTTAAATGGTCAAAAGACTGGAATTTTTCTTCATCTCTAATTTTGTCCAGAAATTTGATTTTTAAATTTTGGTCGTAAAGGTTTTCATCGCAATTAAAAAGGTGAACTTCCAAAGTTTCATGATCACCGTTTAATGTTGGCCGGACACCAATATTCATCATACCAAAAAAAGGAATATCCCCGTATTCTATTGCAACGAGGTACACTCCTCTTGGGGGTACTAATTTGTAATCCTCTTTGATTAGTATATTGGCTGTGGGAAAATCTATTGTTCTTCCAAGGCCCTGCCCCCGAATTACAGTGCCGCTTAATTCGAAAGGTCGCCCTAAGAAATCATGAACAAGGTCGAAATTTCCTTCATCAATAGCGGTTCTTATTTTGGTAGAACTTACGGTAATTGAATCGATATCCTGTGCGGGTATGATATGAACATTGAATCCATAGGTTTTGCCTAAATTGACTAAGTCTTCAGCAGTAGCCTCTCTGTTCCTTCCAAAACGATGATCATAGCCTATGAGAAGAGAACTAACTTGTAATTGATCAGCTAAAATATCTCTACTAAACTCAAGAGCTGAAAGTCTTGAAAAAGATTTTGTGAACGGATGAATGATCAGGTTATCGACTCCAAGTCGTTCCAATTCTCTTTTTTTTTCTTCTAAAGTATCGATCAATTTGATATTAGATTCTTGCTGTAAAACCATTCTTGGATGCGGAAAGAAGGTCAAGATACTTGACTCATATTTTTGTTGATGTGCCAATTCTACAAGACTTCGAATGATTTTTTGATGCCCTATATGCACACCGTCAAATGTGCCAATTGTGAGTACAGATTTATTCCTAGGTTTAAAATTTTCAATATTTTGGACAACATTCATTCTCCCAAGATAATCTGATTGATTTAGTTACAAAAGTACACCAATATCACGCAAAGACTAAATTGTTTCCTTATTTTTAGATCTGACTTAATAAATTGTTTTTAGTGCAAAAGAAAACTTACAGATTCAGAACGAGTCCTATTTTAATAAGTTCTTGTCTTCTATTATTCGGGCACTTCCTTTTTAGTCAAACATCTTGGAGGCCCATACAGCAAGATATAATATCTAAAAATCCTTTACCACTTGTTAAGGAAAATTACTTTGAGTTTACAGATACCCAAAATACTTTTGAATTTTCTTCTGCAAAATCTAACACTATAAGGGTGCTATTGCCAAATGAAAAAGGTCAAGAAGAACTATTTGAACTGAGACCAGTTCCAGTACTTTCTTTGGCATTATCAAAACAGTACAACAACATTCAGACTTTTAAAGGGAAAAGTGTTCAGAGGCCTCAAGTGAAAGTTCGTTTGAGTAAGCATCTTTCTGGAGTGAATGCTTGGATTCAATTGCCTGGAAAAGAAGATCTGTTTATTCAACCTGTTAAGGGTAAAGCGAAAGTGCATTTTGTCTATCAGAAAACAAAAAACGATAAAGCTCAAGAATTTTATTGTAAAACAATTGAAAAAGCTGCCGGCTTAAAGAATCAAATAAAGACTAAAAAATCAACTCAAGCAAATACACAATTGCGGACCTTTAGAATTGCAATTGTAGGTACTGGAGAATTCACGAATTATTGGGGCGATGATGATCCCAGTAACGGGAATAATACTGAGGATGCTTTTGGTGCTGTAGTAAGTACAATTAATCGGATCAGTCAGGTTTTTGAAGATGAGGTTGGTGTCCGTCTTGAGTTAGTTTCAGATGCAACATTAATGTATGAAGATGCTAATACAGATCCATTTACAGGAAATTTTGCCTCAGAGCTTCAAACTACTTTGGACGAGGTGATTGGTGATGAAGCTTACGATGTAGGTCATTTATTTGATTTTGGAGATCCAGATGGTGATGCAGGATGCATAGGTTGTGTCTGCGAATCAAACAAAAAAGGACAAGGATTTTCTACACACCCATTTATAGATATATATGGAGGAGAGTATCGAAATGATTATTTCGACTTGGATTATGCTGCACATGAAATTGGACACCAGTTTGGGGCATACCATTCCTTTTCTTTTCAGACAGAGGGCAGAGGGTTTAATGCAGAGCCAGGAAGTGGTTCTACGATAATGGGTTATGCCGGTATCACTGGAAAAGACGATCTTCAGTTACATGGTGATCCTTATTTTCATTATTACAGTATTCAAAACATTCGGGATACAGTAGAAGAATTAAGCTGTGGGGAATCGGAAACTATTTTTCAAGAATCTTTTACTGTAGATGCTGGGTCAGATTATTCTATTCCAATCGGCACTCCTTATGAATTATCCATTCCTGAAATTGAAGGAGAAGGGATTACTTATTGCTGGGAACAGTTAGATAGTGGTCTAGTAACTTCTGAGAACTTTGGTCCTTATGAAGTTTTTGGAAGTATGGCACGGTCACTTCCGCCAAAATCCATTCCATCCAGAATAATACCGAATAAGGAACAGCTTTTATCTAATTCACTAACACAAGAAAATCCTGGTGTAGATGACGCATGGGAAACTACCTCTTTGGTTGAAAGAAAATTGAATTGGGGATTGAGCGTACGAAAAGAGCAGGGAGATTTTGTTCAAGTTGCTCAGGATAAAATGGAAATCGCAGTTGTGAAAACAACGACTCCTTTTGCCGTAAAGTCACAGGCAAGTGAATCTTTAGTCTGGTACGGGGGATCGAATCAAAAAATCCTTTGGGATGTAGCCCAAACTAACGAAGCACCATTTAATGTAAGTACTGTAGAAATTCTACTTTCCATAGACGGAGGAGAGAATTTTTCTTTGGCGCTTTCAGGAAGTGCTCCAAATACAGGAGAGGCATGGGTTTCTATTCCAAATAATATTGATACTTCAAAAGCTCGACTAAAGGTCAAGGCAAATCAAGGGATATTTTTTGCTTTGAATTCAGCTAATTTTTCAATTGTATCTCGTGATCTTGTTTTGAATTTTGAAGATTTTCAGCAAGAAAATTGTGATTCAGATAGTATACAATATAATTTTGAAATTGAGCGTAAAGACACATTTGACTCATCCTTTACAATTCAGATGAATGACTTGCCTGAGGATGTTTCAGCAGTAGTTTCAAAAAATAATTACACTAGTTCTGATAGAATAGGTTCAATTGTTTTGAATGGATTTAGTGAATTGCCTCCTGGGGATTATGACTTTTCTGTAGAAGCAGTTTACGGTTTACAGCGGGAAGTATTTCATCTAAATTTAAAAAATAGGGAGTCTATTCAATCACCCCCTAAGATATTAAGTCCAATCGATAAAGCTGTTGATCAAAGTGTCAGCACTCTTTTAAGCTGGGAAGGGGATGAAAACATTGATTCCATTTTAGTTCAAGTAGCCACAGATGCTTTATTTCAAAATAAAACTTTAGAAGCCACAACGACACAAACTCAACTGACAATTTCCGATTTATCTCCAAATCAAAAGTATTATTGGCGAATTAAAGGAGAAAATTATTGTGGCTTATCTGACTTTTCTGAGACTTATTCTTTTTCTACCAATGTTTTGTCTTGTGTTGAGGTAGAAGCCGGTAATTTGCCACAGAATTTAAATGATGCTGACAGTAACTCTTATGGAGTCCTATCAAGTTCAATTGAAGTTAATTACGATTTGCCAATTCAAGATATTGATGTTTTTGTGGACATAGAACACACCTTTACAGAAGATTTAACCTTGTTCCTTCAAACTCCTGAAGGGATAAAATATTTATTGGCAAGTGGGCTAGGAGGTGATTCTGAAAACTATACCAATACGATTTTTGATGAAGAGGGAGTACTATCTATTGATGAGGGTATTTCCCCTTTTACAGGTAGTTTTAAACCCCTTGAGAGCATAAAAGATCTTTATGGCAGTTCTGCTGCTGGAACCTGGCAGCTCATCGTCGAAGATAGATTCATTGAAGATACAGGACGTTTGGTAGATTTTAAAATTTCTTTTTGTTTAGAGGGAACACCACTGCCGAATAGCGATACAGATACGATCGTTGACGAACTTGATAATTGTCCTGAAATTTCGAACCAAGATCAATCTGATATTGATCAAAATGGAATAGGAGATGTTTGTGATTTATTTTCAACTCAGAATATTACCATTACAAAAGAAGATACTAGTTGTCCAAATAAGGCAAATGGAAGTTTAAGTTTTAATGCTTTAGCGGATTTTGCATACAATGCCGATATTCGTTCTGATAATGGCTTTCAAAAAACCCTTTCGTTTTCTAATTATGGAAATTCGATTTCAAATCTTGCGGAAGGTTTATATTCTATATGTATCTATGTTGAAGATTTTCCTGAATACGAATTCTGCTTTGAATCAGAAATTACATCTCCAGAATCTCTTCAGGTATTAACTTCATTTAATAAAGCATCCTCAATTTTAAATATTGACTTAAATGGAAGTGATTCTTTTTGGGTGTCTATAAATGACGAATCTTTTATTAAGACAGATAAAAAGGAATTAGCGTTAACTTTAACACAAAAACTAAATCACGTAGTAGTTAAAACCAGTAATCCATGTCAGGGTGTTTTCGAGGAGTGGATTAACATTTCAAATTTAGCAACCGTATTTCCTAATCCAGTAGTCGAAAACGCAACGATTGTACTTCCTCAAAACATCAATGCCCAATTGAATCTTTCATCAAGTTCAGGAATGATCGTCTGGAGTAGGGAGCATGATCCAAGTCAGGGAAATACAATAGAAATCCCCATGGGAGTTTTAGGATCAGGGTTTTATATACTTCAGATAATATACCCCAATAATGTAGAAACTTTAAAATTGTTAAAGCGATGAAAAAACAGTTTTTACTTTTTGTACTAATATTAATATGGGGATGCGGTCCAGATCCTATACCATCTCCTGAACCAACAACTCTCATCAGCCCAGAAAACCTAAATTCTTGTACCACAGCAACCCCTATCAACGATTTTGAAAGTCAAGTTCGTTTTCAATGGACTGCTGCATTGAATTCGGAGACCTATGAGTTGGTAATTCAAAACACATTGTCGAATAATCAAATTAAAAGGAGTTCTTCATTGCTAACTGAGTCAGTAGCTCTTCCAAGTGGAGTTCCATACAGTTGGTATGTCAATTCAAAATCCATATTAACATCGGATATAGGAAAAAGTGAGGTTTGGTATTTTTATTTAGAAGGTGATCAGCAAAAAAGCACAATTCCCTTTCCAGCGGTTTTAATGCAGCCAGAAAATAATACTACAGTATCGCTTGATTCTAATGGGAGTGTTACCCTTAGGTGGGAAGGAAATGATTTGGATCAAGATATCATTGGCTATGATTTATATCTTGGTTCTAATATAGGTTCACTAGTTTTGGAGCAAGATGGGTTAAGTGTAAACCAAGCCTTGTTGAATCTGGATAGTAACACGAAATATTTTTGGCAGATAGTTACTTACGATTCAGAAAATAATAGCTCAAGCTCTTTAGTTTTTAATTTTCAAACAACGGACTAATCTTTATTTTCCATTGTATTTGTTCATGGTGTTTTGTATTCCCTCAAGACCAAAGCATAGTATAGCTTCAGAACAGAGTTTAAATCGTTCAAACAGAAGAGCAGTTTCCTGTTCAGTCCAAGGATCCAAGACAAACTTAACTTGATCAAGCGGCTTTGTTTCAGCACCAATTCCAAAACGCAGTCGGGAATAATTAGGAGTATTTAATTCAGATTCTATATCTTTTAATCCATTGTGTCCAGCAGGACTTCCTTTCCCTCTGATTCGTATAGTTCCAAAGGGGAGATGCAGTTCATCTGTAAGAACCAGAATATTCTCCAAAGGAATTTTTTCTTTAAGAGCCCAATGTCTAACAGCCTTCCCACTTCGATTCATGAAAGTTGTGGGTTTGATCAAAATGAATTGTCTCCCTTTTTTTTTAAAAACGCTGTAATATGCTAGTTTTTTTAATTCCCATTCACAAGTTTGTTGCTTTGCTAGATCATCTAATATTTTAAAACCCACATTATGTCTTGTGTTTTCATATTCTGATCCGATATTTCCTAATCCAACAATTAAGAATTTATTCATAGCTAAGGGTTCACTCTTTTTAAAGAAACGTTTGAAGTAAAACATGTACTAAAATAAAAAAAGCATGTGAGAACTCACATGCTTTTTTCTTGCTAAAGGGATAAATCCGTTTAGTTCTCTTCTGATGCTTCACCAGCTCCAGTTTCTGCTCCTTCTTCTGATGCTGCAGTATCACCTTCAGGAAGATCTGTGGTTTTAGCAGAAGCTCTTGAGGTTCTAACTTGACAAACCACTGTGTTATCAGGGTGAAGAATGGAATAAGTTTCTGTTTGAAGTTCTGAGGTGTACAGTTTATTTCCTAATTCTAAACCTGAAATATTGGCTACAATAACATCTGGTAAATTTTTAGGAAGTGCTTTTACACGTAGTTTTCTTTTATTTAATCGGAGTACTCCACCACTATTTAAAACTCCAGGAGCTGCACCTTCTAATTGAACTGGAATATTCAAAGAAATTTCTTTATCATCAAAAAGACGATAGAAATCGACATGAAGAATTCTGTCTGTTAATGGGTGAAACTGGATGTCTTGAAGAATGGCATTTACTTCTGTGCCGTCTTCTAGTTTAATGACCACCGTGTGGGCATTAGGGGTGTACACTAGTTTGCTGAAACCAAGTTCCGGTGCTGAAAAGTGAAGAGGTTCTCCTCCACCATACAATACACAGGGAACACTTCCAGCATTGCGTATAGCCTTAGTCGCAACCTTGCCTACGCTTTCTCTTTTAGATCCTTTAATAGTAATTGATTTCATGAATTTGTATTTACATTATAAATTTTGAACTTATTGACTGATTGTAATGAACATTTCTCATTACTTCAGCGAATAATGGGGCGCAAGATAATACTTTTACTTTAGGGTGACTAACTTTTGGGGGGATAGAATCTGTTACGATCAATTCTTCGAGTTGAGACTGCTCAATTTTCTCATATGCATTGCCTGAGAGTAAGGCGTGTGTACAGATAGCGCGAACAGAAATGGCACCTCTTTCTTTCATTAAATCTGCAGCCTTGGTGAGTGTTCCCGCTGTATCTACCATATCATCTACGAGGATAACATTTTTTCCTTCAACATTTCCAATCAACTCCATATGAGAAATAATATTCGCTTTTTCTCTCTGTTTGTAACAAATTACCACATCACTACTTAGAAATTTAGAATAAGCATAGGCACGTTTTGAACCACCCATGTCTGGCGAGGCAATCGTTAGGTCAGATAATTTTAATGAATTGATATAAGGAAGGAAAATCGTAGAAGCAAATAGGTGGTCCACTGGTTTTTCAAAAAATCCTTGAATTTGATCTGCATGTAAATCCATTGTAATGATTCTTGTAGCACCTGCAGATTCGAGGAGTTTGGCAATTAATTTTGCTCCTATTGGAACTCTTGGCTTGTCTTTTCTGTCTTGCCTTGCCCAGCCAAAATAAGGGATTACAGCAGTGATATGTCTTGCCGAAGCCCTTTTGGCAGCATCTAACATAAGGAGCATTTCCATCAGATTTTCAGAAGAAGGGTGAGTAGATCCTACGATAAAGATCCGAACACCACGAACGGATTCTTCGAATGATGGTTGAAATTCACCATCGCTGTAGCGTGAAAAGTTGATTTTACCAATCTCGATTCCAAATTTATCTGCAATAGCTTTGCCCAGTACTGCACTTTGAGTACAAGCGAAAATTTTAGCGGGAGTTTCCATAGAAAATATATCTGCACAAATGTAAAAATAAATTAATGCTTCACCTTATTGAATTTTTTAAATTGGTAGCTTAATTATTTTAGTATTTTTATGCCCTACTTTAGACAAAGTATATTTTGCCTCGGTGGCGGAACTGGTAGACGCGCTGGATTCAAAATCCAGTTCTTTCGGGAGTGTGGGTTCGATTCCCACCCGAGGTACTTTTTAATCCGTAACAGATTGTTTTTCATGATGTTGCGGATTTTTTATTTTCTTTTTGGCAACATATTACATTTTAGACTATTTAAAAGCTAAATCGCCTCAAGTACTTCTTATTCATACTTAGGGGCATGAGTTTTATAAAACGATTTTTTTATAGAAACGGGAGGATGGGATTTGATATATAATTCATTCTCTGTAACTTAGAGGAATTATTAACCATAAATCAATTAAAATGAAAAAATTATTTTTTTGTCTATTTATTATTTCAACTATTAATCTAGTCGGTGCCCAAGAATTAAAATCACTTGATAAATTCAAAGCAAGTTTTACCATGGATTCTGCAGAATCCTTAGGTGGTGGAGAATATAAGCTAACTGCTTCAGGTCAAGCAGGTCCATATGGAAGGGTGTTTACCAATTTTCATTTTACTAACAAGTTAAATAATCAAACAGGATTAGGTGAATTTACTGGTATGGCTTGGAGTCAAGTTGAAGGAGTTATCACAGAAGCTTCTTTGCAAGGTGTTTCAAAGTTCAATGGTAAAACATTTACAGTTTATAGCTTTGATGCTTTATCTGATGGTAAAGTAATGATGTGGAAAGGAGAATTCGATTTTGTAAATAAAACCGTTGAATTAGAAGTTCAGCAAATTGAATAACAATAAAGCCTTTAGAATCAAAAAAAGCCTTCCCTAGTGGAGGGTTTTTTTGTATCAATTGATACATGCAATTCATTGAAGTCAGTGCCTTTTTGATTGTAAAGAGGAACGCACCAGTAACTCTAGGGATTTTTTAACCTACTATTTTCAAAATTGATGATCGATCTTAGATAAAAACTCATCGAGGTTGGTTAGAAAAAAGTAGTATTCCTTTAGTCGTTAATTATGATTAAACCTTTAGTTAAAAAGTATAGTTCGTACGAAATATAAAATTCATTTTTTTTTGACCAAACAGCTATCCTTTAATTATAATATTTCTAGAATAGTGCTTTTTGTATTATTAAAAGTGATGTGCTCCTTTGTTTTTTTTCCAATAAGTAATTTTCCAATTGGGCTACGGGGTGAAATACAAAAATATGTTTTAAGATCAATTTTACAGGGCGAGGCAGCTATAGCAATGTAATAATTTGCTTTGTCAGTATGTACTGCAGAGCCAATACTTATTCCTGTTTTTTTGACATGATTTTTAAGTGGTCTTAAAGCAAGAGTCTCTTGTTCTATCATTGCAATCTGATTTCCAAGTTTTTCCCGTTCTAGATGAATCATTGCTCTTCCGGTCTCATGTTTGTCGCCAGCACTACTTTTTGATTCGGACTTTAAGGCGTTTTTTAATTCGATTTTACGCTTCTCTAAAACATCTAACTTTTCTTTAAGATGGACTTCACAATGAATAAATAGCGCTTCTTTTATCATGGAAAAGGATTGATCAAATTTTAATTAAAGAGAAATTTAAATAAAAGTATTGACCACCCTATTATTAATAAAGTTCCACCTATGGGAGTGATAGGCCCTAACCATTTTAGTTTCAGTTTAAGAATAGACTGAAGTGATAGAAAGAAAATACTAAATGAAAAAAGAAAGGTTCCACTAATAAAAAGTCTGCCTATCCATTTCTTATCGTCTAAAGGCAGTACAGATAAAAGCAATAAAGCGAGACCATGATACATCATGTATTTAATACCAACTTCAAAAGATTGCAATGCTGATTCTGAAAGAAACTTTTTTAACAAGTGACTTGCAAAAGCTCCTAAGATTACTGATAATAATGAGAAAATTGCCCCGTAGATTTTGATATTATCCATATAGTAAACTTACAAAAACCCCTTCGATATTATGAATAGAAATACTAGAAATATAGGGAATATAGTATCCTGATAACTCCTGAAATGAATGCAATGGTAGAAACTCAAAATAGCCCTACTTTTACAGTTGTTGAAGCACTATAAAAATGAATGAACAAGACAAAAATAAAATCAAAGACTACAGTAAAAAAACCCCTTTATATTTAAGTAGAAGAAAATTTGATCAAGAGGGGAAGTTGACTGAAGTGATTTGCAGTAGTTGTAAAACATTTAAGCCCCTTAGCGAATTCGCTAAAAATAAAAAAGAAATTGACGGGATAGAACATAAGTGCAAAGCGTGTAAGTCTAGAAAATAGCTTTAGATTTGAAATTGGTCAAGCCCTAAAATTCAATGGTTTTAATTTTCTCCGATACACATAAGTCCAATTAAGGTTAGAGAACTGCAGGGATTCCTGAATCTTCAAAATTTAACAAAATCCTATTGCATTATTTTATGAAATTAAATGGACCAATCCCCAATACTTAGATTTGGCTGTTTTCAATTCTATTTAGGATAAAATGGGAACAGTGGCTAGAATTATTAAAAGAAAAACCTTCTAAAGCAACTGGTAGCAAAAGACATAATCCAAATTATTTAATCTACTAAAATAATTTATCTGATGTAAGATTACTTTAGTTTTGTGACAGGTAAAAACTATATATTAAAACATTAACTAGAGTATGATCAAAAAAAACGTTTCCTTTCAATGGGCATTTAAAGAATTTATCTGGCCAAGAAGAAAAATACTCTTTATTGGTCTATTTTTAATTCTGGTACGAAGTCTCTCTGGTTTGGTTTTACCCTATGCGAGCAAGTCGTTAATCGATGATGTCATTCCTTCAAAAGATACACAAGCCCTAACATTGTTGTTGATAATTGTTTGTATTGCGTTGCTTTTTCAGTCAATTAGTGCATTTTCATTAACTCGTCTTTTAAGTGTAGAAGCGCAACATCTAATTTCAATTCTTCGAGCTAAAGTACAGCAAAAACTGTTGACCCTTCCTGTTAGTTTTTTTGACAATAATAAGTCAGGTGCACTTGTTTCAAGAGTAATGACGGATGTAGAAGGTGTTAGAAATTTAGTTGGTACAGGTTTAGTTCAGTTAATTGGCGGAAGTATTACTGCTCTAATTTCCCTTTTTATTTTAATACAGATCAATGCAAAAATGACCTTATTTGTATTGTTACCAGTTCTTGTATTTGCTGGAATTGCTTTAAAAGCCTTTGGATACATTCGTCCTATTTTTAGAGCTCGTAGTAAAATTAATGCAGAAGTAACAGGACGCCTTACTGAAACCTTAAATGGCATAAGGGTAATTAAAGGGTTTAACGCTGAAGCTCAAGAGGAGAAAGTATTTGAAAAGGGTGTAGCAGATTTATATGAAAATGTAAAGAAAAGTCTAACGGCTACGGCATTTATAACAAGTTCTTCGACCTTGTTATTGGGATTAGCTTCTGCAGGTATCATGGGGATGGGAGGTTATTTTATTATGAATGATTCCATGACTTATGGTGAGTTTGTTTCTTTTACGCTATTTCTTGGTTTTATGATAGCTCCAATTGTACAGATGAGTAATATTGGTAGTCAATTAACAGAAGCTTTTGCCGGACTGGATAGAACCCAAGATTTAATGGGGATTAAGGAAGAAAATGATCTTGAAATACGAGCTATTTCCTTTGACGATATTCAAGGGAATGTTTCTTTTAAAAATGTTTTTTTTAGTTATGATGATTCAACAGAGGTCCTCCACGATATTTCTTTTAATGCACCCCAAGGAAGTGTTACCGCTTTGGTTGGTTCTTCGGGTTCTGGAAAATCTACCATTGCTGGTTTAGTTTCTGCCTTTTTGAATCCTAATTCAGGTCAGGTATTAATTGATGGTATTGATTTGTCAAAAGTCGATTTAAGAAGCTTTAGAAGTCAATTAGGCGTGGTTCTTCAAGATGATTTTTTATATGAAGGAACCATAAGAGAAAATATACTTTTCCCAAGACCCTTAGCCTCAGATGAGGATCTTTTAGAAGCGGTGAAAGGCGCTTATGTAGATGAATTTACAGATCGTTTTGAGAATGGTCTGGATACTGTTATTGGTGAGCGAGGGGTTAAATTATCTGGTGGACAGCGTCAGCGAATATCTATTGCCCGTGCTTTGTTAGCCAAACCTAAAATCGTTATTTTGGATGAGGCCACTTCCAATTTAGATACTCAAAGTGAGTCTTTTATTCAAAAAAGCTTAGCCGTTCTTATGCGCAACAGAACTACTTTCGTTATCGCACACCGTCTGAGTACAATCCAAAAGGCTGACCAAATTTTAGTCATAGAAGACGGAGACATCGTAGAGCAAGGAAAACATGATGAACTTATAGATGCAAAAGGGAGGTATTATGAATTATATACCTATCAAACTAGAATGTAATATTAGAGGAGTTTTTTTGCAAATCCCTTTGATCCTAATCAATGAAATATGAAGGTTTAGAGATGTTCTCTTCAGGGATTATTCTTTCAAAAAAATAACTATATTTGGATTTCAAGGTAAAAATCAACTGCACAATAAAATATTAATTTGAAAGATTTCCTTTCTACTTTTTGTCTTAAATGAAAAAAAAATATTTGAGTTTCTGGCAGATCTGGAACATGAGTTTTGGGTTTCTAGGGATACAGTTTGGTTTTGCTTTGCAAGGAGGATTCATGTCCAGAATATTTCAAACCTTAGGAGCGGAAGAGTCTGAAATTCCTTTGCTTTGGATTGCTGCCCCTCTCACGGGATTGATTGTACAGCCCATTATTGGATACATGAGTGATAACACTTGGCACCCGACACTAGGTCGTCGGAAACCTTATTTTTTGATAGGTGCCATACTCAGTTCTGTTGCTTTATTTTTTGTTCCTTATTCACCTACATTATGGATTGCAGCTGGTTTTCTATGGATACTTGACGCATCGATTAATATAAGTATGGAGCCTTTTCGAGCTTTGGTTGCAGATAAGTTAAACGAAGACCAAAGAACTTATGGATTTGTTTTACAAACATTAATTATTGGTATAGGGACTTGGGTTGCAAGTAATCTTCCCTGGTTTGTTACGAAAATGGGAGTGAGTAACGAAGCAATAGCAGGAGAAATCCCTATGTCAATAAAGGTTGCTTTTGCTATTGGAGCTTTAGTGTTCTTTTTGTCTATTTTGTTCACTATCTTAACTACCAGCGAATATCCACCTGAGGATTTAGAAGCATTTCGGGCAAAGAAAAAACAGAATTTTAGTCAAAATTTAAAAGAATTTTTCAATCAATTTTTATCTATGCCGACCACTATGAAAAAGCTTGGGCTTATTCAATTTTTTAGTTGGTTTGCTTTTTTCACCATGTGGAGTATGGCCAATCCAGCCATAACGGAACACATTTTTAATGCTCCAGTTCCAATTGAATCAGACTATGATTTATCCATTCCAGCTCAGGCAAATGAATTTTCAGCGGCTAATTTTAGATTTCAAGAAGCTTCCAATAGTACGGGTTCTTACATGGGAATTTATGGGTTATCCTCTATGGTTTTTGCCCTTTTATTGACACTCTATACTGCTACGAGAAAAATCAGTCAAAAATACGTTCACATGGCATCTCTATTCCTTGGTGGGTTGGGATTTCTAATCATGTTTTATATTGAGGATCCAAGTTATTTAACACTTTCTTTCATCCTAATCGGTTTTGCATGGGGGAGTGTTTTATCAATGCCCTATGCAATGCTGTCAGGTGTTGTAGATGAAAATAATTTAGGAGTTTCTATGGGTTTATTCAATATGTTTATTGTCCTACCTCAAATTATTGCAGCTACAGGCGGGATAAATTTTCTGACTTCTTTTCTTGGGGATCAACCAATTTTTGCAATGGTAGTTGCGGGATTATCACTATTCATTGCGGCAGCACTAAATTTTTTAATAAAAGATCATAATTTATCTTGAAGACAAAACAGAACTATCCAACTTTTATTTTTGATCTTGACGGAGTCATTACAAAAACAGAGGCCTATCACTTTCAAGCTTGGAAGCAAACAGCTTCTCTTTTTGATTATGAACTTACCCATGAGAATAACGAACAATTGAAAGGTGTGAGTCGAGTAGATTCATTGAAAAAAATTCTTGAATGGTCAGATAGTGAAATTTCAACAGAAATGTTTGAGCGATTGTTAAAGGAAAAAAACGATCGGTATCTAAAAGCTTTAACGGAACTATCTGAAAAGGATATCATTGAAGGCGTTTATGAATTTATTTTAGACGCCAGAAATCATCAACATACAATAGCATTATACTCCTCGAGTAAAAATGCAGAATTTATTCTATCTAAATTGAAAATCATTGATCTATTTGATGTTCGTGTAGATGGTAATGATGTCACCCAGTCTAAGCCTCATCCAGAAGGATTCGAAATTGCAGCGAAATTAGCAAACTCTCCACCTTCTAAATGTGTAGTTTTTGAAGATTCAAGTGCGGGTGTTATAGCTGCAAATCAAATTGGAATGACTACTGTAGGCATTGGAAATGCAGATGACTTGTCAATGGCATCTCGTATCTGCAAAAATTTTATAGAAATAGCATTAAACGATTTTAAGGCATGATCAACTACATCAAAGAAGATGAATGGTCTATTATAGAAGAAGGTTTTGATCAAAGTCATATTCTAGCTTCAGAAAGTATTTTTAGTATTGGTAATGGAAAATTTGGTCAACGAGCCAATTTTGAAGAGGATTATTCAGGCGAACACCTTTATGGTAATTATATCTCGGGGATATATTATCCAGACCGAACAAAAGTAGGTTGGTGGAAAAAGGGATATCCTGAATATTTTGCCAAAACAGTGAATTGTCCAGCTTGGGGAGGTATCCGTTTTGAAGTAAATGGGGAGCTGCTTGATTTAAATCGATGTAAAAAAGTAAATCATTTCTCTCGAGAACTCAATATGAAAGAGGGATGGTACCGAAGGGATTTTACCGTTGAACTACAAAATGGAATTCAACTTCAGGTATCTTCAATTCGCTTTATCTCAATGGCAATGGAGCAGCTAGGAGCATTGAAATACACACTTACTCCGCTGAATCAAGCTGTGACGCTTCAAGTAATACCCAATATCAAGCACGATACTAAAAATAAAGACTCTAATTGGAACGAACCATTTACAGAAGATTTAGACACAAGTATCGAAAAAAACCACATTCTCCATCACTCTCGTGTGTTGAAGTCAGATTTTCAAATCTGTACTTTTAACAGCACCCAATTTCAGATGAATGGGAATGGATTTGAGCTTGAAGGAGAACCATTGACCAATGATTCCATTGCAGGTATAAGCTACAAGATAGAAGTTGAACAAAATAGCAGTTTATCTGTAATTACCTTTGGAGGGTACACCAATTCTGTAGATTTTCCAGAACAGAATTTAAAAAATATCGCCCTTCACACCCTTATTAAGGCAGAGTCCTATGGATTTGATGCGCTTTTAAAACAGCATGTATCTGAATGGGAAACAATTTGGAAGAATTCTGATATTAAAATTCATGGTGATGTTAGTGCACAGCAGGCCATTCGTTTTAACATCTTCCATCTCAATCAAACTTACACTGGGAAACACGCCAATTTAAACGTCGGCCCCAAAGGATTTACAGGTGAAAAATACGGTGGGGTTACCTATTGGGATACGGAAGCCTATTGTCTTCCTTTTTATTTAGGTACAAAGAGCAAAAGTGTAGCTAAAAACCTATTGCGTTATCGCTATAATCAATTGGATAAAGCCATAGAAAACGCATCGAAATTGGGATTTAAATCAGGGGCAGCGCTCTATCCTATGGTCACAGCAAACGGTGAAGAATGTCATAATGAATGGGAAATTACTTTTGAAGAAATTCACCGGAATTCAGCAATCGCTTTTGCAATTAAAAAATACATAGAGTACACCAATGATGAAGGACACATGGCGGAGATGGGCTTAGAGGTCCTTATCGGGATTTGTCGTTTTTGGGCACAAAGGGCAAGTTTTTCAACTCATTTGAATCTATACGTGATTCTGGGTGTTACCGGTCCAAATGAATATGAAAATAATGTAGATAACAACTGGTATACGAACTACAGCGCAAGATGGTGCCTTAGATATACCCGTGAAGTGATTGAAAAGATGTCTAAAGAAGACAGTGAAAATCATGAGCGTATTTGTCAAAAAACAGGAATAAGCAAGACTGAAATTAATCAATGGGAAACCATAGAAAATCAAATGTATTTGCCGTATTCAAGTGATTTAAGTCTTTACATTCAGCACGATGGTTTTTTAAATAAAGAATTGATTCCTGCATCACAAATTCCTGTAGATCAACGCCCTATCAATCAAAATTGGTCTTGGGATCGTATTTTACGCTCCCCCTACATTAAACAAGCTGATCTATTGCAAGGCTTTTATTTTTTTGAAGATGATTTTACTACGGAGGAACTTAAACGCCATTTTGACTTTTATGAAAATTTCACCGTTCACGAATCTTCACTTTCCCCATGTATACATTGTATTGAATCCGTTAGGTTAGATTACCTGGATCAGGCGTACACTTATTTTTTACAAACAGCACGTCTAGATCTGAATGATTATAATAAAGAAGTTCATGAAGGCCTACATGTAACTTCAATGGCAGGAACTTGGATGAGTCTTATTGAAGGATTTGCAGGGGTGAGAATTATAGACGGAAAGCTTAGTTTAGCACCAAAAATTCCAGACAAATGGACGTCATATTCTTTTCATTTAAACTTCAGAGAACGTCTGATATATGTAGATGTTAGTCATGAGAAAACGAAACTAGTCCTTTTAGAAGGGAAAGAAGTTTCGGTTCTTTTAGATAATACCACTCACTTCCTATCCACATAAATTGGAGTACTTTTTTCAACACTTAGATATTTTTTACAATATTGTTTTGATATCAGTTTAACTCTCTCTACTTTGGTTATATAAATAATCATAAATCAATTTCAATGAAAAAATTAATTCTGTCACTATTTTTATTTAGCTCACTGTCTGCTGTTTCTCAGATGAGTATTCGGGTAATTAACTTAGATGTTAAAATGGGTGAGGCCGATGAGGTAGCGAGACTGTTTGAAGGATACCACAATGTAGAGCGTAAATCCGGAGCAGCTGTTCTTCAAGTAGCACATTATTTAGATGGTGTAACCCATCGTATTATTTTTGCAGGCGACCCTGCCAATTGGGGCGAAAAAGTCCAAAAATCAGATGTAGAATGGGAAGCCTATGTTGGAAAACTAAGAACTCATTTTAATAGTGTTGATAGATCTATGGTCTTGACTAATCTCAGGTGGAGACAAGGTGATCGAGCAAAGAGTAAGGCTGCTAAACACTGGGAGATTATCCCAGAAAATCCGGAGCAATTTCTTACAGCTTATGATAAGTTTATCAAATCTATAGATGGTATTTTGGGAGATAGAATTACAAGTGTTACTTCTATAGACATGGGAGGACTTGGAGGAACGCACTCTACAGCACTTAATGGAGAAAATTTGAATGATATAGTTCTAGTTGAAAGAGCTATTCAAAAAACGAAAGCTTTCAAAGATTTTTTGAAAGAGCGTGGAGAGGTTAAACTAGTCAAAAGCTATTTCACAAACAATATTCACCTTTTTAACAAACATTAATCATAAATCAATTACAATGAAAAAAAAATATTATTTATTTATTTTACTTCTTTCTTCCATTACAATAACTGCACAAAACCTTGTTTTTGAACAGACTTTTATTAATGCAAAAAATATTCAAGCTTACGATAATTACATTGAAAATGTTTTCTCAAAGACGCATCAACAAAGATTAGATGCAGGAATTATCATAGGGTGGGATGTTTGGAAGGTTTTAGATAATCCAGCAGAAAATTTCACCCATATGCTAACAACAGTTTACGATGTTGAAATGCAAGGTAAAATTGACGATTTTAAATGGGAAAGACCCGAAAATGTCAGTCAAAGAGATATGCAGTTGAGAGGGAAAGATTTATCGGAAATAAGAGAAATCGTAGCGGTTGTAAAATACATGGGTCTAGCTCAAATCCGAAAAGAAGGAGGTGCAGAAATCCCAGATTTTATGAGCTTTAATGTCATAAAGCTAAAAGGAGATAAATGGAAATCTTATGAAAATGCTGAAATAAATGGCACTAAAAGTATTGCTGCTAATTCTTTAAGAGAAGGCTGGGATTTTGCAAGAAGAATAGATGACTATGGAACAGATATTTCGCATACCCACGTTACTGTAGACTGGTATGCTAGCCATGAAGATTATCTAAAAACTATGATGGGACGAAATATTTCAGATGCTAGTAAAGAATATCAGCAAATGATGAAGTTAAGAGACCTGCGTTATAGAGTTCTTCTAAAGAAGCATTATTCAATGAGATAAAAAAAATAAACCCTCCTATATGGAGGGTTTATTTTTTATTCTATTTCTACATTTTGGAGGAAAAAAAGAATTAAGACTCTAGAGCATTTTTACAATACATCACACTTTTTTGGATCTCTTTAATAATCGTTGAGTCTTTTGGGGTATCATATTCATATTCTATCGTTGCTGCATATTGATATTTGTTGTCTCTCATAAGCTGGAGTACCTCTGCTATGGGAGTGTTTCCTTGCCCAAAAACAACATTCTTTTTCCCGTTTTCTGGGTTTTGACGGTCTTTCACATGCATGCTCATGATATGTTGATGGTTGTTCTGAATAAAATCTATTGCATCGGTATTTCCTGCTGCAATGTAATGACCTAAGTCAAGATTCATTGCATTATTTGGAGATTGTTCTAGTGCGGTATCCCACCAATGAGGATGTTGTTGTTCATGCCCATGGTATGCAACTTTCATTCCATTTTTTTCTCCCAACTGTCCCAATTTTAGGCTATGAGAAGCTTCCTTAGGAAGTTCTAAGGTAACGTGACTAGCACCTAATAGTTTTCCTGCCTGCATGGCATAATTGATATTTTCGTCGGAATTTCCTTCTCGCAATAAGTAATCAGGTTTGAAAGCGTAAATTTCAACACCTGCACTATTGTACATTTTTCGAAGCTCGGAAAAACCATCAATGGATCTTGTTTTTTCCCAAGCGGCTACTTCTTTATCGAAGGATTCTTGTTGTTTTTTGAGATCTGCAAATTCTTTTTCTTCCTCTTTTGTCAATTCATTATTACTTTCTTTGCGTCTTAGACGGTAGTACATTCTTCGATCCATTTTATTTTCAGGGCGTCCGATAAAGGATTCTGCAACACCTCCCATTAATTCGATTGAATTTACTCCACAATCCAAAATATATTGAAGTGTAGCTTCTGCACTTTGATCTTCAAGGGCTCTAAAAGAATAGGTAATGAGTCCCAATTGTACGCCATTAATACGACTATTTGGGTTTAATAAATTGGGAATATAAGAAGGCGCTCCCCATATCTTAGAGGTGCCTAGTGAAATTCCTGATGTCACTGCAGCAACCTTTCCAATAAAAGCACGCCGTGATTGATCTTGTGTTTTCGTCTTCATAATATAAGTGTCTCCATTTGTTAAGCACCAATTTAATGATTTTTTATCATATGAATCTCACCTCTTTTTTTTTAAAAAAATTATAATAGCTAGACTTTTCTTTATATTTAACAGATGTTAAAAAAATTCAATCCAAAATATCCTTCCATAATTGATCTGCGCCAAAAGGCAAAGTCTAAAATGCCCAAATTTGCATTCGAATATTTAGACGGAGGTTGTAATGATGATTTTAATATACATAAAAATACTTCTGAGATTAGAGCTGTTGAACTACTCCCTGAATATCTCAAAAAAAAGGTTCATGTCAGTTTAAAAACAAAATTATTTGGCACTCAATATGACGCTCCCTTTGGTGTCGCTCCCATAGGACTCCAGGGATTAATGTGGCCCAAGGCACCAGAGATTTTAGCTCAGGCTGCTTTTGAGAACAACTTACCCTTTATATTGAGTACTGTAACAACATCAAGCATTGAGAAAATAGGAACAATAACAGAAGGTAAAGCCTGGTTTCAGTTGTATTATCCTGCCAAAGAGGTTGTAAGAAAAGATCTAATAAATCGAGCAGCAGATGCAGGTTATCCTGTACTGGTTTTACTCAGTGATGTGCCAAGTTTTGGATTTAGACCTCGTGATATACGTAACGGTTTGGCTATGCCACCAAAAATGTCCCTTCGCAATTTTTATCAAATAGCTAAACGACCTGAGTGGGCTTTGAAAACATTATTTAATGGTCAACCTGAATTCGAAACCTTAAAACCATACATGCCCAAAGGTTTGAATTTGAGTCAATTGGGAAAGTTTATGGATGAAACTTTTGATGGTCGATTGAATGAAGAAAAGATAAAGCCCATTAGGGAACAATGGAAAGGGAAGATTGTATTGAAGGGTGTAGCTTGCGAAGCCGATATGGAAAAAGCAATTCGATTGGGAATTGATGGAGTCATTCTTTCTAATCATGGAGGCCGTCAGTTAGACGCTGGCCCTTCTACTATTCACACTTTGCAAACACTTCGTGAAAAATACCAAGATAAAATTACCATAATGATGGACAGTGGAATTCGTTCCGGACCAGATGTTGCTAGAACTCTTGCTGAAGGAGCAGCCTTCACCTTTTTAGGAAGATCTTTTATGTATGGTGTTGGTGCACTAGGGAATAAAGGTGCAATGCATACAATGGATTTAATTAAAACAGAGTTGCAACAAGTAATGGAGCAAATTGGATGTGAAAAAACAATTGATTTACCTAAATTCTTGAACAAGAAATGAAGTATACTATAGGGTATGATATAGGCAGCTCTTCTGTAAAAATAGCTCTGGTTGAGACAAATTCAAACAGGAAAATGGCAGTGATTTCAGAACCTCATGAGGAAATGCCCATATTGGCGATTAAAGCAAATTGGGCAGAACAAGATCCCGAAATGTGGTGGCAACATTTGTGTGTAGGTACCCAAAGGATTTTAAGTGAAAATAATGTAAATGCAAATCAGATATTAGCAATTGGTATTTCCTATCAGATGCACGGACTTGTGGTATTGGATAAAAATAAAGCACTTTTACGTGATTCTATAATTTGGTGTGACAGTAGGGCTGTCGCTATTGGTGAAAAAGCAGCACAAGATATTGGTGAGGAAAA
Organism: Flavobacteriaceae bacterium; assembly: GCA_017851655.1. GTDB lineage: Bacteria > Bacteroidota > Bacteroidia > Flavobacteriales > Flavobacteriaceae > MS024-2A. The sequence continues at coordinate 26,975 of JAFMMH010000004.1, read as the reverse complement.
ATTTGGTACTCGCTTATTTAATGCACCTGGAAATTTTACCGCTTCTAAGTTAAAATGGGTAAAAGATAATGAACCCCACATCTATGAGAAAATCGCTTATTATATGTTACCAGGTGATTTTATCGCCTACAAATTTACTGGCGAAATAGCCACAACCATCAATGGTTTGTCAGAAGGGATGCTTTGGGATTTTAAAGAAAAAAAAGTCGCAAATTGGTTATTGGATTATTATGGTATTGATAACAGTCTTACCCCACCATGTGTCAATAATTTTGATGATCAAGGGCAAGTCAATGCACAGGCGGCAGCTCAGAGTGGTTTATTAGAAGGAATTCCCTTGCGTTATCGTGCAGGAGATCAACCCAATAATGCTCTGGCATTAAATATTTTAAAACCCGGAGAAGTAGCTGCCACAGGGGGTACTTCAGGAGTATTGTTTGCAGTTTCTGACAGAAATTCATCAAAGGAATTTTATCGTGTCAATCATTTTGCACATGTTAATTATACCCCAGAGCAACCCCTAATAGGAACACTCTTGTGTGTGAATGGGGCAGGAATTCAATACAGTTGGTTGCGTAAAATGGCAAATCATACTGATTTTAATACAATGAATAGTTTGGCGGAAAAAGTGCCTATTGGAAGTGAAGGTTTGATCAATCTTCCATTTGGTAATGGGGCAGAACGAATGCTGAACAACAAAACACCTGGAGCACAGTTTTCAAACTTAAACCTAAATCAGCATCAACAAGGACATTTATTCAGGTCTGCACTTGAGGGGATAGCATTTTCTTTTGCTTATGGTATGGAAATCATGCAAAAAGACGCGTTGAATATAAATGTTATACGCGCAGGAAACGATAATCTTTTCCGCTCTAAAATTTTTGCAGATACTGTCGCAAGTCTTATTGGCCAACCCATTGAGATTTATAATACAACTGGAGCAGTAGGTGCCGCTCGTGCCGCAGGAGTAGGATATAATGGTTTAGAAGAGTACAGTCAAAGTATCTCATCAATAGATCGTATGAGTGAAATATTGCCTCAAAAAGAAGCTAGCTTGTATCGTTTGGCATACGATAAATGGAAAATAGAATTAAAGTCTAAATTAGAAAACTTAAAAGTAGAATTATGATAACTACAGGAAATAAAGAATTTTATAAGGGTATAGGTGAAATTAAATTCGAAGGAAAAAATTCGGATAATCCACTAGCATTTAAATATTACAATCCCGATCAGCTTGTAATGGGGAAAAGCATGAGAGATCATTTTAAATTTGCCATTGCATACTGGCATAGCTTCTGCGGACAAGGTGGAGATCCTTTTGGACCAGGGACACAACAATTTCCTTGGGATGAATCTACAGATCCTATTCAGCGAGCTAAAGATAAAGCCGATGCTGCTTTTGAATTTATTACAAAAATGGGCTTCGATTATTTTTGTTTTCATGATGTTGATTTAGTAGATGAAGCACCAACTTTAGCAGAAAATGAAAAACGTTTAAAAACAATTGCAGATTATGTTGCAGCCAAACAGAAAGCCTCTGGAGTAAAATTACTTTGGGGTACAGCAAACTGCTTTTCGAATCCAGTCTATATGAATGGTGCGGCAACCAATCCAGATTTTAATGTAGTAGCACGAGCAGGTGCTCAAATAAAAATGGCATTGGACATTACGATTGCTTTAGGAGGAGAAAATTATGTGTTTTGGGGTGGTCGGGAAGGCTATATGTCTTTATTGAATACTGATATGGGCAGAGAATTGGATCATATGGGACAAATCTTAACGATGGCAAGAGATTATGCTCGTTCTCAAGGCTTTAAAGGTAATTTCTTTATTGAACCAAAACCTATGGAGCCAATGAAACACCAATACGATTTTGATGCAGCTACAGCGATAGGATTTTTAAAAGAGTACAATCTTGATAAAGATTTTAAGCTCAATATAGAAGTCAATCATGCAACTCTAGCACATCACACTTTTGAACATGAATTGACTGTAGCAGCGAATGCAGGTATGTTAGGAAGTATAGATGCCAATAGAGGCGACAATCAAAACGGATGGGATACAGATCAATTTCCTGTGAACATTTATGAAGTTACCGAAGCTATGCTGGTATTTTTAAGAGCGGGAGGAGTACAAGGTGGAGGAATAAATTTTGATGCGAAAATAAGAAGAAATTCAACGGATTTGGAAGATATTTTTCATGCGCATATTGGAGGTGCTGATGTTTTTGCCAGAGCCTTATTGACCGCAGAAAAAGTGATTAATGATGGAGGTATAGAAAAACTAAGAAAAGCTCGCTATGCTTCTTTTGATCAGGGAGAAGGACAGCGTTTTGAACAAGGAAAGTTAAATCTTCAGGAGTTGTCCAAAATTGCTTTGGACAAAAATGAACCACAACGAACAAGTGGAAAGCAAGAAAGGTATGAGAACATACTTAATCAATACATATAGAAGACTATTTTCATTAGGAGCTAGATTATTTTTTATAATTGTGATTCTTACGAGTGGGGGATGTGCTGAAACAAGTTCAACAACCCCCCCCTCCATTGTAAAAGATGGAATGGTTTTGATTCCTGCTGGGAGTTTTCAGATGGGGAGTGAAGGTGAATTTGCTCGGCAAGATGAATCCCCAATTCACATGGTTTCTGTAGATGCTTTTTGGATGGATCAAACAGAAGTGACCAATGCACAGTTTAAAGCATTTGTTGATGATACAGGATATATCACCACAGCTGAAATAAAACCAGATTGGGAAACTTTAAAAAAAGAGCTTCCTCCCAACACCCCCAAACCGCATGACTCTCTTTTACAAGCAGCTTCTTTAGTTTTTGAGGCAACAGACGGTCCAGTTAATTTAAATGATTTTGGATCATGGTGGCAATGGAAACCCAAGTCCAATTGGCGAAATCCAAAAGGTCCAGGAAGTTCAATTGAAAATAAATTAGATCATCCAGTAGTTCATATTTCTTGGTATGATGCTCAGGCCTATGCAGTATGGGCTGGAAAAAGATTGCCAACAGAAGCAGAATGGGAGTGGGCTGCCAGCGGAGGGAATCAGGGGAATGTATATCCATGGGGAAATGAATCCATTAGCAAAGGGAGCCCAAAAGCAAATAGTTGGGAAGGTAGTTTTCCATATCAAAACACTATGAAAGATCAGTTTTTTTACACTGCTCCAGTTGCATCATTTAAACCCAATTCTTTTGGTCTTTACGATATGGCCGGTAATGTGTGGGAATGGTGTTCCGATTGGTATGATTTTAGATATTATAAAACCATTGAAAACAAAAAAACGATTAATCCTCAAGGTCCTGTGGACTCCTTTGATCCCTATCAACCATATCTCAAACAAAAAGTAATGCGAGGCGGGTCTTTCCTCTGTAATGATGCATATTGTTCTGGCTACAGAGTAGCTTCCAGAATGAAATCAACTCCTGATACAGGATTGCAACATACAGGTTTTAGATTAGTTAAATCATTGGACTTATAAAAGAATTTAAATTCTATTAATAAAAAAATGACACACCGTCATTTTTTTATTAACTTCGTACAAAATAACCTATTTATGAAAATTTTGGTGTGCATTAGTACGGTACCAGATACCACTTCAAAAATCAATTTTGTTAATCAAAACCAAGCCTTTGACACTCAGGGTGTAACTTTTATTATCAATCCTAATGATGAATTTGGTTTAACAAGAGCTATCTGGTTTCAACAGAAAGAGGGTGCGGATGTTACTGTAGTCACCGTTGGAGATTCTAGCTGTGAACCGATCTTGAGGAAATGTCTCGCTATTGGAGCTGATCGTGCTATCAGAATTGATGCTACACCCATGGATGGTTTTTATGTTGCCTCCCAGTTGTCAGAATTAGCAAAAAAAGAGACGTATGACTTAATAATTACAGGTAGAGAGTCTATTGATTACAATGGTGGTATGGTAGGCGGAATATTAGCTACATTTCTGGGACTTCCTTATCTAGCGAATTGTAATGGATTGGAGAAAGACGGAACAACTTTCAATTTAGAAAGAGAAATGGATGGAGGAAAGGAATTACTGAAAGCGAGTTTCCCCATAGTTATAGGAGCTCAAAAGGGTCTGGTAGAGGAGAAAGATTTAATTATTCCAAACATGAGAGGAATTATGCAGGCAAGACAAAAACCACTGGAGGTTGTTCCTGCTGTTAATTTGGAGGCAGGAAGTTCAATTGAATCATTTGAGAAACCACCAGCAAAGGGTCCAGTTAAACTTATAGACTCAAGTAATATTGATGGTTTGATAGACCTTTTACAAAACGAAGCCAAAGTCCTTTAAAAAAAAATTATGTCAGTAATAGTTTACATTGAAACACAAGATCAGGAAATTAAAAAATCCAGTTTAGAGGTAGCTTCCTATGGAAGAGCAATAGCCGATGCTCAAGAAACTTCTTTAGTGGCTGTTACCTTTGGATTAGAAAATGGATCAGCTTTGAAGCAGTATGGTGTCGATACTATAATTAACGTTCCAACAGAGGGCGAACAGTATTTTAATGCCGATCGTTATAGTTCGACTTTAGCTAAAATAGCGGACAACGAAGGTGCAAAACTTCTCATTATAAGCAGTTCTGCAAACGGACGTTATCTTGGGCCTATCGTAGCAACAAAATTTCAATCCACCTATTTTTCTAATGTTATTGGATTGCCACTCAGTTATGATCCACTAACAGTAAAACGTTCTTGCTTTACTAACAAGGCTTTTAATCAAAGCACCAGTCAAAAAGCTCGAGTAGTCATTTCTTTATCCTCAAATTCTTTTGGAATAATAGAAAAGGATGGAAAAGGTGACTTAAAGACAGCTGAATATGCGGCCTCAACTTGTGATTTGAGGGTTGAATCCGTTGAAAAATCTTCCAATAAGGTAAGCATCGCAGATGCGGAGATTGTGATCTCCGGTGGGAGGGGGTTAAAAGGTCCAGAAAATTGGCATTTAATTGAAGATCTTGCAACAGTTTTGGGAGCAGCCACAGCCTGTTCAAAGCCAGTTTCTGATATGGGTTGGCGTCCACATAGCGAACATGTAGGACAAACAGGAAAACCTGTTGCTTCTAACCTCTATATCGCTATAGGTGTTTCTGGAGCAATTCAGCATTTGGCAGGAATTAATTCCTCAAAAGTGAAAGTTGTAATTAATAATGATCCAGAAGCTCCCTTTTTTAAAGCCGCTGACTATGGTATTGTAGGTGATGCTTTTGAAGTGGTTCCTGAACTAATTTCAAAATTGAAAGTTTTAAAAGGAGCTTAAGTGATGTAAAAGACATGATTAATAAATCCGTAGAGAATGTAAAAACTGCCCTTGAAGGAATTCAAAACGGAATGACCTTAATGCTTGGAGGTTTTGGTTTATGCGGTATTCCAGAAAATTTAATCAAGGAAATTTCAAAATCCAATTTTTATGATTTCAAATGTATTTCAGCAAATGTAGGTACAGATGATTATGGTTTAGGTCTTTTGATTAGAAAGAAAAAAATTAAAACCATGATAGGTTCCTATGTAGGAGAAAACGAAGAGTTTGAACGTCAGATGCTAAACAAAGAAATAGATGTGATCCTTACACCTATGGGTACATTAGCAGAAAAGTGTAGGGCAGCAAAAATGGGAATCCCCGCTTTTTACACACCAGCAGGTTATGGAACGGAAGTTGCTATTGGTAAAGAGGTTCGATCTTTTCATTCTAAAAAGTATATTTTAGAAGAAGCATATCAAGCAGACTTTGCATTAATAAAAGCTTGGAAAGGAGATCAAGCAGGAAATCTCATTTTTAGAGGAACAGCTAAAAATTTTAACGCTATCATGTGTGGTGCAGCTTCGACTACTGTTGTTGAGGTAGAAGAATTAGTTCAAGTAGGGGAATTGGATCCCAATCAAATCCATACTCCTGGAATTTTTGTCGATCGTATTTTTCAAGGGGATTCTTATGAAAGAAAAATTGAGAAGCTAACTTTATCAAAACCTTGATTTATGGCACTTAATAAAAATCAGATTGCAAAGCGTATTGCTCAAGAACTTCAAAATGGTTTTTATGTTAATTTAGGAATTGGTATTCCAACCTTGGTTGCAAATTTTGTTCCAGTTGGAATTCAACTAGAATTTCAAAGTGAAAATGGCATTTTAGGAGTAGGCCCTTTTCCTGATGCAGGAGAAGAAGATCCGGATATAATTAATGCGAGCAAAGAAACTATAACGACTCTTGGAAGTTCCAGCTTTTTTGATGCTGCTACTAGTTTTGGAATGATTAGAGGAAAGCATATCGATCTCACAGTTTTGGGAGCTATGCAGGTAGATCAGCAAGGAAATATAGCCAATTGGAAAATTCCAGGAAAATTAGTGAAGGGTATGGGAGGCGCAATGGATCTGGTCGCTTCCGCAAAACAAATTATTGTAGCGATGATGCATACTGATCGGCAAGGGATTTCAAAGCTTAAGGCAAAGTGCTCTCTTCCCCTTACAGGTGTTGGTTGTGTAAATCGAATTGTAACAGACCTCGCTGTAGTTGATATTACTCCTGAGGGTTTTTATTTAAAAGAGCGAGCCCCAGGAGTCCAGATTGATCAAATTATTCACGCTACAGAGGGTAAATTAATTGTTCCTGAGGATGTTCCTCAAATGCAATTGGATTGATAATCGAATTACCCTAGCGTTATTTTCATATTTTTTTATACTTTTATTTAAATATCACTATCATGAAAACAAGATTCCTGTTCACTACATTTAGCATTGCATTTTTACTTCTTAGTTGTCAAAACTCACAAAAAAAACAACAAGAAAAAACCCCAGAGTCTACTGAGATTAAATCAGAAGATTGGATTAACCTGAGTAATTCAAATTCACTGGAGGGATGGCACATTTATCAAAATGAATCGGGTGAGAAGACAGGTTGGTCTGTTTCAGAGGGAGTTTTTACATACAATTCTGAAATGGCAGAAGGGAATGGTAATAAAAGTTTAATTACGGATGAGAAATATAGCAGCTTTGAAATAAAGTTTGATTGGAAACTTTCTCCCAACTCTAACAGCGGATTTATGTGGGGAGTGAGTGAGGATTCAAAATACGATCATCCATATTTAACGGGGCCCGAAATTCAAATTATCGATGCTGAAATCTATGGAGACGATCCTAAAAATCAGATTCATACAACTGCTGCACTTTATGATATGATAGCTCCAGACCGTGTTATGGCAAAAGCAGCAGGGGATTGGAATACTTATCACATCACAATAAATCAAGAAGCCAATGTGGGCACAGTTGTCCATAACGGTGAAGAAATTAACCGTTTTCCACTTCATGGACCTGAATGGGATAATTTGGTAGAAAACAGTAAGTTTTCCGACATGGAAGGATTTGGGAAATACAAAGAGGGACATCTTTGCCTTCAAGATCATCCCGGTATCATTTCATATAGAAATATCAAAATCAGAAAGCTATAATATTGAATTTTCAAAAAAGCATATTGCCCCTTATTTATAAAATCTATGCTTTTGGATTGGTTTTTTTCTTTCTTGTTCCTTCTGGACTCAAGCTAATCCATGCTTATGAGTTTCATACTATTCAAAATGAATGTAAACATAGTACAACACATATCCATGCTAGCAGTTTGCACAATGATGTTTTGGATTATTATTTTCACGTTTTAGCTGAATCTCAATCAAAATCATTTGATATAGATACCCCGCTGATTTTCAGAAAAAAATCTGCAGATTATCGTTTTTCACTATACAAATCAGAACTCCTTTTTTCCTCGACAAGAGGACCTCCTAATTGTTGATTTTATCAAAACCTAATTCAGAGTCTATCTCTTACTAGGGATGACATGTTAAAATCAATAATTATATTCTAATGAAAGTAAACATATCAATGATGCATATTGCATCAATATTAATATTAACAACTGTATTCTCTTGCACAAAAACAGATCCAGAACTTGTAGATGAGCAAGAATTAATTACCTCGGTTATCCTAACTTTTACTAGTGATGGCGAAGAAGATCAACAAGTTCGTTGGACCACTCAATTAAACGAAAATCCTACCATTACATTAAATTCTAACAGCGAGTATGAAGTGGCAGTTTCTTTTTTAGATGAAAGTGACCCTACTGACGTTGAAGATATTACAACTGAGGTGAAAATGGAAGCAGACGAGCATCAAGTATTTTTTGAGTTCTCTGGCGTACCCATCGAATTTGGTCAAGCTGTTTCGGATGTATTGGATACTAATCAAAACCCTTTATATATAAATAGTCTTTGGTCTACTTCAAGTCCTGGAAGCGGAGCAGTAAGAGTTTATTTAATTCATGAACCGATTCAAAAAAATAGTTCAGACAGAAATGGCTTTGGAGGCGAAACAGACGTAGAAGTTGATTTTTCTATCCTTGTTAAAGATTAAATCATGTAATTATTTTGAACATCATTAAGCGGTTAGTCTTATTTTTTATTTTGCTCCTCACTTCAATTATTCACGGTCAAACTTGTGATTTTCGTATCCTAGGTATCGTAAAGGATTTGCATGATGGGGAGCCAATTTTTGGTGCTGTTGTCGAAATTAAAGGAACTGACTTTTATGGGCAAACGAATAAAGAAGGTTATTTTGAACTTACTGGTATTTGTGAAGGTTCCGTCCAAATTATTGTTTCACACATTCAATGTAATCCTGTCGAAAGAAGCTTGACCATTGAGTCAGATGTAGAATTGAGTTTTGCTTTAGAGCATCATATCAACGAACTCGAAGAAATTATCCTTATTGAAAATGGGATTACCCAGGTAAATACTAGTGTCAGTGAGTCTCAAATGAATGCGGACCAGTTGGCTAGAATGAGTAATCAAAGTTTGGCAGAAACCCTGAATGTTTTACCCGGAGTATCTGCTCTAAAAACAGGAAATTCCATTGCAAAACCAATGATTCATGGACTATATGGAAGTCGAGTTGCAATCATTGCAAATGGGATGAGATTACAAGATCAGGAGTGGGGTGCAGACCACGCTCCCAACATTGATCTAAATGGATTTGAGAGTGTGCAAGTAGTCAAAGGTGCAGCAGCACTAAAATACGGAGGGGATGCTTCAGGGGGGATGATTGTGCTTTCTCCTCAACGAATCAGATTAAAAGACAGTCTCTATGGAAATACTATCCTCAATGGGGTCGATAACGGAAAAGGAGGGGGTCTAAGTAGTCGATTGACCAAATCGTATGACAACGGTTTCTATTTTTCAGGTCAGTTAGCAACCAAGTATTTTGGCGATCGTCAAGCTCCAGATTACTTCTTGACAAATACAGCTTTAAAAGAGTCTAGTTTGGGGTTTACCTTTGGTCGTTCGAGAATTTTAAAAGGTTGGCAATTGAAATACACTCGTTTTCAAAACGAGACCGGTATCTTACGTTCTGCCCACATCGGGAATATTCAAGATTTATTGCGTGCTGTTGAATCAGAAATTCCCCTTAGAGTAGAACCATTTGATTATGCAATAGAGGCACCTAAACAGCAAGCATTACACCAAAGCTTACAGGCAAGCTATTTTAATCAAATTTCGGATCAATCATTAATTCGAATAGATTATAATTACCAAATCAATTCTCGAAAAGAGTTCGATGTTCGTAGGGCAAATCGATCAGAACTCCCCGCAATTGACCTAACCCTACAGACACACGATTTTCTGGGAAGTATCAAGTGGAGGAATGGATTTGATTGGGAGTTTGAATGGGGTCTAAACGGCTTGCTTCAAGATAATTTTTCGAATCCCGAAACTGGAGTAAAAAGACTCATTCCTGATTATCTCAAGTATCAAATAGGAAGCTTTATCACTGGAAATTATAAGCCGTCCAATATTTTTAATTGGGAATGGGGATTGCGTTTTGACAAAGTTTTTATGGATGCCCAAAAATTCTATGATACTGAGGACTGGATTGAAAGGGGTTACAATCTTATGTATTCGGATTACGAACAAAAAAATTTTGGAACACAGTTGTTGGTTAATCCAAAGTTAAATTTTTTAAATATTAGTGCACAGACTGGAATAGCAATTCGTTTAAGTGATTCAGATAAAACAACTCTTTCATATATTCTCACCCAGCGCGCACCCAATGTATCAGAGCTTTTCAGTGATGGATTACACCATTCACTTGCAACCATTGAGTATGGAAATCTTACCCTTGATAAAGAGACGTCTCATAAAGTACTCCTCGGTTTTAAAAAAGAAAATACTAGATTAAGTTTTGGGATAGATTCTTATTTAAATTCAGTTTCTAATTTTATTTATATTGAACCTACTGGGGTAGAGCAAACTACAAGGGGTGCTTTTCCTGTATGGTCGTACAACTCGACGAAGGTTTTTATGTGGGGATGGGATGTTTTTGGGGAAATTCAGTTTGCTCAAGATTTAGAGTATACGTTTAATGCTGCTTACACCTACGCCCAAGATCTTACAAAAAATGAACCCCTAATATTAGTTCCTCCATTTGCTTTTAATCAGCAGATGGCCTATACTTTCTCAAAAAAGAATATTGAAATTTTGTTGTCACATCGTTTTACAGGAACTCAAAATCGATTTCCTGACACAAATTTTAGTGTAAATCTTATTGAGTCAGGGACAATAATTCAAAAACAATTAGATGTAAGTACTCCACCTACTGGGTATCATAACTTAGATATTTATTTTTCATTACCTTTAACAAACCAAACTAGTTTTAAAAGTACGATAAGACTAATCGTATTGAATTTAACCAATACAACCTACAATGACTACTTAAATAGATTACGATATTATGCAGCTGAAATTGGGCGCTCAGTTCAACTTCAACTTGTTTTAAAATATTGAATATAATTTCACATGAAGCCCCTCATTATTACGGTATTTATTCTCGTTACCTTGTTGGATTCCTATCTTTATGGACAGGATCTTAAAAACTACCAGTTTTACGTAGAACCTTTAATAATACCCTCTATTTTTCTTTATTATTTAATCAGTTCCAAAAAGAAAAGTCTAATGATTTTTTTAGCTTTCCTATTTGTCTGGATGGGGGATATGTTTTTGATGATCGAGCTTTCACCTGATTTTTTAAAATGGGCTGTCTTTTTTTATTGGATAATGCAATTGTGCTTTTTTAAATTGTATAGTAACTATTGGAAAGGGTATTCATTCAAGGCTCATTTTTTAGGATTTTTAATTTACGGCTCATACTTTTCTGTTTTTTTAAATCATGTCTATAGCTCTTTAGGAGATATGAAGCTTCATGGAATTATATATGGCCTTACTCTTTCTGCTTTTGGAAGCATTACCATCATGAATTTACTGGCTAAGGCCACTATGAAGAATATTTTATTGTGTTTTGGGATTTTGATTTTCTCTATTCGAGATGTGTTTTTAACCTACAATAAAAAATATTTCAATGAGGACTTTTTTACGTATTCAATTCCTATCTTACATGGAATTGGATTTTTTATTATTATAAGCGCATTTTTACATTTTGAGAAACAGCATTTAGAAACTCAAAAGGAAATCGTTCAGTGAAAATTTATTGGTGAAAAAGTATTTTTATATTCTGGCACTTTTGTTTATTTCTATTACAGGATTTGGTCAAGAATCGTTAATAGAAAATCCTGCTGATTATGCTGACCCTTCTCTTGAAACCCAATTTGCTTTTGTTCAAGAGTTATTATACATCGCAGGATATGTTCCCGAAAAGATTAGGGTGTACCAGACGCTTCCCAATCATGCACATGTTTACAGAGTAACGTTAGATTCTGTAAACGGAGGGTTTATTTTTGTTCGATGGGATAAAAATAAAAAAGAACACTATGTCGCCAATAAGATGATTGATCCAGGATTGTACTATAATTTGAATAGCGCAAGGGAAATTATGAGAAAGCAGACAGATAAAGCAAATTTTAACTCAGAAGACATCGGTCTTCAAGCGAACGATCAGTTTAAAATTTCTGGTGAAGACATTGAAGGTCTGAGAGGACAATACGAAAAAAAGCAAAAAGCACTACAAAGCGAGCAACAAAACATGCATAAGGAGCAGTTGGAAAAAGCTCAGAGAAAGGCTGAACGCAAGAAGTCTAAAAACTAGAATGTAATTGTGAGTATATTTCCTTCTAGACTAGAATCATAACAAGTCAATGCACCAGAACAGTTGTCCGAAAAAGAATTTCCGTGATATCCACATTCAAAATTATTGCCATCATAAGACCATTTATTTCTATTTCCTTGATGTGGACACTTATTGTCAAAAACACGAATCTCTGAATTACTAATTCTTACTAACAAAATGTTATTCGAAGTATTGTTTATCCAGCCACCCACAACCTGAAGCTCTTTAAAGCTCTCGGATGAGATATCAATAACAAGGGGATCAGTAGATGGAAGAGTACTAGTGGTACTACCTGAACTTCCATAATCGTAGGATTCATCATTTTCTGAACTACATGCTTCTAGAATTGGAATTCCAAGGGTTGCTAAAACAATTGGCTTGCAGGCTGTTTTTAAAAATGAACGTCTGTCTTTCATGATAAATAATTTTGTTTAAAAATAATAAAAAAAAATTAAACAATATTTTTTCAATGGGTAGAAAATAAATTATTTTTGAACTATGAAAATACACATACTTTTTTTATTTACACTTTTTAGTTTCTCACTTTTCGCACAAAATACCGGTTCTTTAAACGGAAGAATTATTGATTCCCAAAGCGAACAACCTTTGGAAGGGGCTTCGGTAATTTTGAAAGGTACTTCAGTGGGTGTTGTAACTGATGAAGATGGATATTTTACTATTAAAGACGTCCCAACATTGACTTACAATGTTGAGGTAAGCTATTTAGGATATGAATCACAAACTTTGTTCAATGTAATTTTAAAATCTGCAGGAAATATTCCTTTATTGTTCCGTCTTGAAGAAGTGACTGAAAGTTTGGAGGAAGTTGTTGTGATTCAAAGTCCTTTCAAATCGAGTAGTGAAACCCCATTGTCTACTCAAACATTTTCAGCTGTAGAAATTGAAACCTATCCTGGAGGAAATAATGACATTACCAAAGTAGTTCAAAGTATGCCAGGGATCTCTCCTTCTATAGGTGGATTTCGGAATGATATTATCATACGTGGAGGTGCACCGAATGAAACGGTTTATTATCTAGATGGTATCGAAATACCAAACATCAATCATTTTAGTACCCAAGGTAGTGCAGGAGGACCAGTAGGGATGGTCAACGTATCCTTTATTCGTGAAGTGACTCTATCCAGTTCCTCATTTGGTGCGGAATATGACAATCCTCTCTCGGGAGTTTTAGCTTTTGAGCAGCGAGAGGGGGATCCCAATTCATTTGGTGGTAATTTCCGATTGGGTGCTAGTGAAACAGCACTGACCTTAGAGGGACCTTTATTTCGAAAAAATAAAGACGAACCTGCCCAAACCACCTTTCTGTTTTCCATACGGAGAAGTTATTTACAATTCCTTTTTGAGTTGATTGGGCTTCCTATTCGCCCAGATTATTGGGATTATCAATGGAAAATCAAACACGAAATTGATGCTTATAATTCATTGACTTTTATAGGTATTGGTGCAATAGATGATTTTTCTGTCAAAGCTCCAGATGAATTTGATGAAGAACAACAAGCTGCCTTAGAACAAGTCCCCATTATAGATCAACGTAGCACTACAGTAGGCTTATCATGGAAAAGAAAATACAAAAACGGCAAAGGCTTTATGAATACAGTAGTGAGCTCTAATCGTTTGGAAAATATCTTTGCCCGTTATGAAGATAACACCACCAAAACAGGAACAATTTTCCAAAATGATTCTTACGAATGGGAAACAAAATTTCGTTTTCAAGCTACCCAATATACGGATCGGTGGAAGTGGTCTTCTGGATTCAATTTTCAAAATTCAGCCTACCAGAACAGTACCCGTTTTTTGTTTTATAATATCGCTTATAACACTGAGCTGAATTTTGTAAAATATGGACTTTTTTTTAAAGCTTCACGAGCATTTCTTAATGATCGCTTAGATTTTTCTTGGGGTATTCGAACGGATGCAGATAGTTTTTCAAAAGGATCAAATCTAATGGATAATATATCTCCAAGACTTTCTTTTTCATACGCACTTACAGAAAATCAAAGATGGAAGCTAAACGCTTCTGCGGGTCGCTATTTTAAGATACCAACATATACCATGCTGGGTTTTCAGAATCAGCAAGGTCTTTTTGAAAATCAACAAGCAGCCTACACGAGGAGTGATCATTTAGTGGGAGGGGTAGAATATAATTTAACCCCAGCATCTAGATTTACAGTTGAAGGTTTTGTGAAAAAATACGCAAACTATCCAATATCTGTAATTGATGGAGTATCACTTGCTAACAAAGGAGGTGGTTTTGAAGTTTTAGGGAACGAGGCTATTGTTTCTGATGGAGAAGGACAGAGTTCTGGTATAGAAGTCTTGTTTCAGCAAAAGCTATCCAATAATTTCTATGGAGTTTTTGCATATACTTATTTTTCTAGTGAATTTACAGGTGCAGATGGTTTGCTCAGACCCTCTGTATGGGATAGCCGTCATCTAATTTCATTTTCAGGAGGCTATAAATTAAGACGAAATTGGGAGCTTAGTGCTCGTTGGCGTTTTGCAGGAAAAAATCCCTATGTCCCTATTGATGTAGATCAGAGTATAGCCTCTTATCCAGAACTAATTTTAGATTATGATCGTTTGGGTGAGGTTACGCTCAATAGTTTTAACTTGGCAGACATACGTATTGATAAAAAATGGAATTTTAAGAACCTCTCTTTTAATCTCTTTTTTGAAGTTCAAAACTTCCTGGCCCAACCTAATCCAACCCCACCAGAATATGGACTTAATAGAGGAACAGATGGCTCTGAAGTATTGCCAAGAAGTTTGGTGCAATTGTCAACAACAGAAGGGAATAGTACTCCATTACCTTCTTTTGGATTTGTACTTTATTTCTAATTTACAATTCCAAAAGACCTTCTGGGAGCTGAACAGTGATATTTCGACTTGCTCTGTCAACTTCTAAAATAAAGTCGTCATGTATTGGAATAAGACGCTCTGCTCCTTGGTTATCCGTAATTTCGAACAAAGCCTGAAGACCTTGTTCTATTATACGCAATATGGTGCCGATTTGAGTACCGTTTTGAGTAATGCTAAATCCGATAACTTCGTGATAATAAAATTTATTTCCTTCCAATGGCGGCAAAAGATCCAGTGGTAAAAAAAGATTTTTTTTCAGGATTGCGTCTGCGTCTTGCTCAGAATTAACTTCTTCAAAGTCGATTCTTAAAAGAGAGGATTTATGTAATTGACATTTGCGAATAAAAAAAGGAACCAATCCAGTGGATAATTCCACAAAGATTGATTCCAATTTAGTGTAGTCTTCAGGATTATCGCTGTCTGTTTTGACGAGCACCTCTCCTTTGAAACTATATTTTCCGACGACGGTTCCTACGTAAAAGCAGTCATCCTTTTTCATCGATGGGGAAAGATTATTACTCCTTAGTATCCTCTGCCTCTGGCGTAGCTTCCTCAGTTGCTTCTGCAGCAGGAGCTTCAGCTTCAGGTGCAGCTTCTTCAGTCACAGTTGCTTCTGTTTCAGGCGCAGCTTCTTCAGTTACAGCAGCTTCTTCAGTTACCTCAGCATTTGGAGCTTCTGCTTCAGCCGTTGCTTCTTCAGCTGCCTTTGCTTCTGCATCTGCAGCAGCTTCTTCTTCTGCTAAAGCTGCGTTTGCATCGGCAATACGCTTATCGCTCACAGCTTTTTCATCAGCTAACCTTTTTGTTCTTGCTTCGCTTTCACTTTTAGAAAGACCGTCTTTTTTGGCTTCTATTTTTGCAAGTTTTTCTTCTAACCAGGCTGCAAATTTTTTATCTGCTTCTTCTTGTGTTAGTGCTCCTTTTTTAACTCCACCGTTAAGATGATGCTTCATCATTACACCTTTGTAGGAAAGTAATGTACGAGCGGTGTCTGTGGGTTGTGCACCTTTTTCTAACCAAGAAACAGTGTTGTCTAAGTTGATGTCAACCGAAGCTGGATTTGTATTTGGATTGTATGTTCCTAATTTTTCAAGGAAACGTCCATCTCTTTTTGAACGTGCATCGGCGGCAACGATCCAATAGAATGGTTTACCTTTTTTACCGTGTCTTTGAAGTCTTATTTTTACTGGCATTACATATTAATTTGTGAAGATTCTCGATCCTCTGGTTATTAATTCTGGGCTGCAAATATAGTTTAAATTCTGTTTTGTAAACTATATCTTTCAATAATTGTTGAATCTATTGCAAAGATTAACGTATTCGATTTTAATCCCAGGGCCATATGGTGTTTCTAGTAAAACGAGACATTATAAACTTGTTCAAGGGAATAAAAAAATGTATTTTTGCGCACTAAAATTTATCCTAAAATGAATATCAGTAAAACGGACTTAGACGCTTTAAATGCAACCATTAAGATCACTTTAGATCGTTCAGATTACGAAACTAAGGTGAATACTGTTCTTAGCGATTATCGTAAAAATGCAAATATCCCAGGGTTTCGCAAAGGAAATGTGCCTATGGGTATGATTAAAAAGCAATATGAGAAGGCTGTAACTGCTGACGAGATAAATAAGTTGCTCCGCGAAAATCTTGAAAAATTCATTAGAGAAGAAAAGATAGAATTGCTAGGAAACCCACTTCCAAAAGATTCGGAAGAAGAATTGGATTGGAGCGCAGAACAATTGGATTTTGAATTTGAATTGGGTTTGGCACCTCAATTTGAAGTGAAACTAGATCAACTAAAAAAAGTTATTCGTTACGAGATTGATCCCGAAGCAAAGATGGTCAACGAACAGATAGATTATATTACAAACCAATACGGAAAGCTTGTTTCTCAAAAGAATCCAAAGAAAGGATACGAAATCACAGCACAATTTAGAAATGAAGCTCTAGAGATTGAGAAGATGAGTACTTTTAAATTAGACGACCTTAAGTCTAAGAAAGCCATTTCTAGCTTGGAGTCTGAAACAACCAATTCTGTTTTGGTATTCCCAGTAAAGGGATTGTTTAAAGAGAATGAGACCCTTAAAAGAGCATTAAATTTAGACGAAGACCAGTTTAATGAACTCAGTGCAACTTCGATCACTTTGGAGCTTAAAGAGATCAACGAAAGAATTCCTGCTGAACTTAATCAGGAGTTGTTTGACAAACTCTATCCCGAAGGAACTGTGACCAATGAGAAAGAGCTCAAAGAAAAGGTTAAAGAAAGTTTACAGAAACAATTTGAGCCTCAAGCAGATCAAAAATTACTGAATGATATCACTGAGTTTTTAGTAGAAAAAACAAAATTCAAATTACCAGAAGATTTTCTTAAAAGATGGATGCAAACCTCTGGTAAGGAAACACTTTCAGCTGAAGAAGCCGAAACGGAATTTGAAAAGTCTGAAAAAGGAATTCGTTATCAGCTTATTGAGGGACAAATTATTACCGAAAATAAGTTGGATATTTCTTATGATGAACTTAAATCTTTTGCAGGTTCTTTGGTAGCCAATCAGATGATGCAATACGGACAACAGCCTGATGAAAAACAAATTGAAGGGATTGTTTCGAATGTATTGACAAATCAAGAGGAAACTAGAAGAATTTCAGAGCAATTGATGAGTAAAAAATTATTAACTTTTTTCAAAGAAAATGCTCCTTTAAAGCAAAAGAAAGTCGGTTTTGATACTTTCGTCAAAGAGGCTTACGGTAAAGCATAATATTTTCCTTATTTTTAATAAAACTTATACGATGAACTACGGTAAAGAATTCAAAAAGTACGCAACCAAACATCACGGAATTAATGCGATGTACTACGACAAAATTGTGAGTAGTATGACGCCTTATATTATTGAAGAACGCCAACTGAATGTTGCTCAGATGGATGTTTTTTCCCGTTTGATGATGGACCGTATAATGTTTTTAGGAACCGCTATTGACGATAATGTTGCTAACATAATTCAGGCACAGCTTTTGTTTTTACAAAGTACGGATGCCAACAGAGATATCCAGATGTACATAAACTCTCCTGGGGGAGGCGTATATGCTGGACTTGGGATTTATGATACGATGCAATTTATAACGCCAAACGTAGCTACAATTTGTACGGGTATTGCAGCTTCAATGGGTGCAGTATTATTGTGTGCAGGTCATGAAGGTAAACGTTCTGCATTACCTCATGCAAGAGTCATGATTCATCAGCCATTAGGAGGGGCTCAAGGTCAAGCATCTGATATTGAAATCACGACAAGAGAAATTTTGAAATTAAAGGATGAATTGTATCAAATAATCTCCAAGCATTCTGGTCAGAATATGGAAAAAGTAACACATGACAGTGACCGTGACTATTGGATGAAGGCCGAGGAGGCTAAAATCTACGGAATGGTAGATGAAGTTCTAGAAAATACTACAAAATAAACCATGAGTAAACCCGATTTAAATTGTTCGTTTTGTGGAAGGCCAAAACCCGAAACTCAATTGCTTATTGCAGGATTAGACGCACATATTTGTGATCGGTGCATTACTCAAGCTCATGGAATTGTACAAGAAGAAACCAATGACGAAAAGGCTGCAGAAGTAGAACAAATTGAACTCAAGCCACCAAAGGAGATCAAATCTTTTTTAGATACCTATGTGATTGGTCAAGAGGCTCCAAAAAGAGTCCTTTCTGTAGCTGTTTACAATCATTATAAACGATTATCTCAAAAGACCACTAAAGAAAATGAAGCTGTTGAGATTCAAAAAAGTAACGTTTTAATTGTTGGCCCTACAGGTACTGGAAAAACTCTTTTGGCGCAAACCATAGCTCGGATGCTTAAGGTGCCTTTGGCGATTGTGGATGCCACAGTCCTAACAGAGGCGGGTTATGTGGGTGAAGATGTAGAAAGTATCTTATCCCGCTTACTTCAAGCTGCAGATTATGATGTAGTAAAAGCTCAAAGAGGGATTGTATTTATTGATGAAATTGATAAAATTGCTAGAAAAAGCGACAACCCATCAATCACTAGAGATGTATCTGGTGAGGGGGTTCAACAAGCTTTACTAAAACTTTTGGAGGGTACAGTTGTAAATGTTCCACCCAAAGGAGGAAGAAAACATCCTGATCAGAAATTTATTGAAGTGGATACTTCCAATATCTTGTTTATTGCTGGAGGAGCTTTTGATGGTGTGGAAAGACACATTAACAAAAGATTAAACCTTCAAGCTATAGGTTATAAAACTACCCTGGAGCAGAACAAGATGGACAAGGAAAATATGCTGCAATACATCACTCCACGTGATGTTCGGTCTTTCGGTCTGATTCCAGAGATCATAGGAAGGCTTCCTGTACTGACATACATGACCCCACTAGATAAAACAACCTTGCTAGAAATATTAACTGCTCCCAAAAATGCATTGGTGAAACAGTATATCCAACTCTTTGAAATGGATGATATTAAACTACAATTCACAGCAGGAGCTTTGGAATATATTGTAGAGAAAGCAATGGAGTATAAGTTGGGTGCTCGTGGACTCCGTTCTCTATGTGAGGCGGTATTAAATGATGCCATGTTTGAATTGCCTAATTCCGGAGTGAAATCATTGAAAGTCACCAAACAATATGCAGATCAGAAACTTTCTAAAATTGAGTTGCCTAAGCTCAAAGTAGTTTCCTAAGACGTATTCATTTTTAAAAGTTCCTCTAAAAGTTCTCTTGTATTTGAAAGACGCGGCACTTTGTGTTGTCCACCAAGTTTATTTTTTTTTGATAGCCATTGATAAAATAATCCAGTCTTTGCCAAGTGAAGGCGAAGAGGTTCTAGAGTTGAATTCCGTTTTGCTTCATAATCTGAATTTTCATTTTGAAGAGATTCGTCTAAAAGTCTTGAAAACAACTCAATATCTTTAGGTTCTTTTTCAAATTCTACAATCCATTCGTGTGCTCCCTTCGTATTATTGTTCATAAATATAGGTGCAGCACTGTAATTAGAAACAATACTTTGAGTTTGAGTACTTACTGTTGCTATGGCCCTTTCAGCATTGTCGATAATCAGTTCTTCTCCAAAAGCATTGATGTGATGTTTTGTTCTTCCAGTAACTTGGATCCGATATGGTGAAAGGCAAGTAAAACGGATAGTGTCCCCAATTCTATAACGCCACAGCCCGGCATTTGTAGTGATCACAAGTTCATAATTAGTATTGAGTTTAACTTCGGATAAGGAAATGATTTCATCTTCATTTGCAGGTCCACTGGGATAAAATGGAATAAATTCATAAAAAATTCCATAGTCAAGCATCAATAATAAGTCGTCAGCATCATTTCTGTCCTGAATACCGAAGAAGCCTTCTGAAGCATTGTAAATTTCATAAAAATGAAAGTTATCTTTTGGGAGTAATTTTTGATATAATTCCCGATATGGTTTAAAACTTACTCCCCCGTGAAAATAGACTTCAATGTCGGGCCATACCTCTGTAATGGTTTTGTTTTCTGTCTCCTGGAGTACCTTTTGAAGAAGGATGAGCATCCATGAAGGTACACCTGCAAGACTAGTAACCTTCTCTGGGATCGTTTCAGTGATTATCGCGTTCATTTTGTCACCCCATTTCGGTATTAATGAGGTTTTATTGCTGGGGGTACTCCCCAATTCTGCCCAAAAAGGGAGGTTTTGAATTATGATTGCTGATAAATCTCCAAAATAACTGTTATTTTCATTGTAAAGCTCATGACTACCTCCTAATCGAAGGCATTTACCACTTAACAATTGCGAGTCTGGATTGTTGTTAAAATAGAGCGATAACATATCTTTTCCAGCTTTGTAATGACAATTCTCTAAAGCTTCTGTACTTACAGGAATATACTTGCTTTTTGCATTAGTTGTCCCACTTGACTTGGCAAACCATTTGATAGGTGATGGCCAGAAAATATTCTGAGTACCATTCCGACAACGTTCAATTTGAGATGCTATAGATTCATAGGAGCTTAAAGGAACTTCTGCTTTGAATTCCTGATAATTTTTGATATTCTTAAACCCATACCGAATTCCCATTTCAGTATTTTGAGCTGTACTAATTAATTCACGAAGTAATTCTTCTTGCACTTCTTGAGGGTATTTCATAAAAAGTTCCATTTGATGAATTCTTTTTTTGAGTATCCAAGAAGCAATCGAATTAAATAGTGAAGTGGGCATAAAATTATCGTTAACTTAGGACTGTAAATTTAAATAATATTCCTCAGTACATGTTTCAGGCAACCTTAAAAAAAATGCAGACTGAAAATTCACAACCTATCAACTACTTTTTAGATGTTGAATCAGGCTATCTTCACGTCAACCAGCTTTTGGGTAAAATGATTCAAATCACCCATAACGGTTCACAATGTCTAAATTGTGGTTTGGATAAATCAATTTTTAGACAAGGATTTTGTCAATCTTGTTTTTTTGATAGTCCAGCCACTGGAGATTGGATAATGCGTCCGGAACTCAGCAAAGCACATTTAGGACAGGAGGATAGAGATTTAGAATACGAGTCTAAAATGCAATTGCAGCCACATGTGGTATATCTGGCTTTAAGCAGTCATCTAAAAGTTGGAGTTACACGTAAAAGCCAACTGCCTACACGATGGATTGACCAAGGGGCTCATCAAGCAACTGTACTTTTAGAAGTGCCTAATCGCTATCTTGCTGGTATCGGTGAGGTGGCTCTCAAAAATTTTTTTTCTGACAAAACAAATTGGAGAAAAATGTTGCAAAATGATGCGGAACCCATCAATTGGGAAGAAGCACGAAACCAAGCCTTGGAAGGAATTCCTAAAGACTTAAAACCCTACATTATTCATGAACCCAATGAAATACAAGATTTAGAATTTCCAGTACTCCAATATCCAGAAAAAGTAAAAAGTTTAAACCTTGTTAAAACGCCACTATTTGAAGGAAAATTAATGGGGATTAAAGGGCAGTATTTAATTTTTGAGGATGCTACTGTTTTTAATGTGCGTTCTAATGAGGGTCAATGTGTGAAACTCTCGATAATTTAATCTATATGCTTTTCTGATTCAGCCAATAGTTGATTTAACTCATTCAACTCCTTTTTGGTCAAATCACGATATTTACCTACTCCAATATTTAAATCAATATTCATTATTCGGACTCTCCTGAGTTTTACTACACGATAGTCTAAATACTCACACATCCGTCTGATTTGTCTATTTAATCCCTGTGTCAATACGATTCTAAATTCTTTTTTATGTAATTGTTTAACCTCACATTTTCTAGTTACCGTATCTAAAATTGGGATACCATTGGCCATTTTTTCAATAAATTCCTCAGTGATAGGTTTGTTTACCGTGACGATGTATTCCTTTTCATGATTGTTTCTGGCACGTAAAATTTTATTGACAATATCTCCATCATTGGTCAATAAAATTAAGCCCTCGCTAGGTTTGTCTAATCTCCCTATTGGAAAAATCCTGGAAGGGTAATTGATATAATCGATGATATTATCTTTTTCTACTCGCGTATCTGTAGTACAAACAATACCTACGGGTTTATTAAAAGCCAAATACACATTTCGTTCTCTGTGATCTTCCACTAATATACCATCAACTTCAATGCGATCTTTTGACGTAACTTTTTGTCCCATTACCACTTTCTGCCCATTGACTTGTATTCGTCCAGCATCTATTAGTTTATCTGCTGCACGTCTTGAACAATGCCCAATTTCACTTAAATATTTATTTAGTCTTACCTCTTGATTATCAATATCCATAGTTTAAATTTCAATTTCATCAGTGGGTTTTAAATCAAATTTTTTTCGGAACAGGTAAACAAAAAAATAAAGTAAAGGAGTGTCAAGTGCAGCAACTAAAACTTTAAAAAGAAAACCCGAGAGTACCAAGCCCCAAAAGAGTTTCCATTCCAAAACACCAAATAGGCATAAAAGGCTAATTACAGAAACAGTGTCTATGAATTGAGAGCTAAATGTTGAAAAGTTGTTACGCAACCAAAGCATGCGTCCTTTGGTGCGTTTTTTCCAGAAATGATACAAGCGTATGTCTACAAATTGTGCACTCAAGTAAGCCATCATGGAGGCAAGCACTGCAATTGGAGAAAGCGCAAATACTTTTTGAAAAGTATTGTCATCAATTGGTGAGTTTTCTAGTGCAGGTACGATATTCGCCATCCACAAAATTCCCATGGAGAAAAAGGAAGCAAAAATACCTGCTACGACGACCTGATTGGCTTTTTTCTTCCCATAAATTTCAGAGATTAAATCGGTGATTAAGAAGGTAATAGGGTAGGGAAGAATCCCAACTGAAAGTTCAAAAAGTTGATTTCCAAAAACAGACATTTCAAAAGGTCTCCAGTAAAAAAATTTTTGAAAGATGAGATTAGAAACAACTAGAGAAGTGATAAAAAGTCCTGCAAGATAAAGGTATATTTTTTTAGCAAGTTCAATTTTTTGTTCTGTCATTCTAATGAATATTTAGTTCATAAGGAAGTCTCAGCTGCATTAGTGAAGCTGGGTTACTCTCTTGAATTCTATTCCAGTGAGGTTTAAGTTGATTAGGTAAAAAGAGGTTCCAAAAATCAGCAATACCTAGGGAGATGTTCATGCCTCCAAGAAAGGAAGAAATATCTTTTTCAAATTTTGGATAATCTACCTCGTTATACTGCTCAATACCTGCAAGTTTTGCAGCAGCGACTATGGTTTCTTGAAGTCCACCGATAGAATCAATTAGACCGATTTCTAAAGCTTGTTTTCCAGTCCAAACTCGTCCTTGTGAGATATTTTCAACTGCAACTTCATTTAAATCACGTCCGTCTGATACTCTTTTTTTAAAGGTAGTGTAAGTATTTATTATCCCTTTTTTTGTTTGCATTTTAAAAGCCTCAGATATGGGCTGAAAAACGCTATAGCCTAGTGCATCAGGATGTGTTTCAACTTTTTCTACATGAATACCCATATTTTCAACGAAGCCGCTTGCATTAGGAAGTGTAGCAAAAACCCCTATAGAACCCGTTATAGTTAATGGATCAGCAAAAATTTGATCTGCACCAGCGGCTATATAATATCCACCAGAAGCGGCTACATTTCCCATAGAGACTAATACGGGTTTTTGCTGCTTTAGTTGTTGAATACTTTGCCATAAAAGCTCAGAGGTTAGTGCACTCCCCCCGGGGGAATTTACACGAAGTACTACTGCTTTTACCATATTGTCTTTCGCTAATTCTTCGAGGGTTTCTACAAATACGCCTTGGGCTATTGTACTTTCAGTTCCTTCGCCATAAAGTATGGGTCCATTAGCATAAACAATAGCGATACGATCTTTAATTTCGGTATTGTAGTCTGGTACTGATTGATTGATATCATTAATAGATGTGAAATGAATTTCTTCCTCTTCCTTTTGTTGGAGCCTGCTTTTAATGAGATCCTCAAGATCTAATTCATAACCAAGTCCATCTATTAATTGTTCTCTTAATGCATCTTCAGGCGTTGCAATTTTATGTTGATTAACAAGGAGATCCAAAGATTCAGGACTGAGATTTCGTTCAGCTCCGATTTCATTACGAAGGGTTTCCCACAAATCTGTAAGCAATGATTTTATCTGAAAACGATTGGCAGCACTCATTTTATTTTCGATGTAAGGTTCTACTGCACTTTTGTATTTGCCTAAGCGAATTACCTCCATTTTTACTCCATACTCATCCTGAAAATCTTTGAAGTATAAAACCTCTGAGGCCAATCCCTTAAATTCAATAAGCCCAATGGGATTCAAAAAAATTGAATCAGCGACAGATGCCAAATAATATCCTTTTTGAGTTAATATGTCTGCGTAGGAATAAATGAATTTCCCTTGCTTTTTAAAGTGTTGTAACGCAGTACGAATACTTCTAGTTTGAGACCATCCCATACTAATATAATCTGAACGTAACCGAATTCCTTTGATATTTTGGTTAGCTGCTGCTTTGTAAATAGCACTGATAACCTCAGGAAGTCCCAATACTTCTTCATTTAATTCAAGAAGAATTTCTATTTGGTCAAACGAAGGGTTGCGGTCTTTAATAGAAACGTTTAGGTTAAGGTCTAAAATACTATTGGGTTGGATAGAGTTCGCTCCTGAAGGAGCTACCAGAAGACTTGCTGAAGCAGAAATAATTAGTAAAATAATGGCAAAGAATAGAGCAAAGGCTGTTAATGAACCCAAGACTGAGGCGAGAAAATTTTTAAAAAAATTCATTGAATAACTTTTAACGATACAAATATAGGGTTTTGTAGCTTTGCCCAATAGGTAGGGAAACATGATAAAACAACGCGCAATCATATCTTTAGGAAGTAATTTGGGCAATCGATTAGAATTGCTTCAAAAAGCTTTGATTCTGCTTGAAAATCAGTCCATTCAAATCAAAACACTATCCTCTATATACGAAACACCTGCATGGGGTTTTGAAAGCACTCCTTTTTATAACGCTTGTGCTGAGATTGAAACTGATTTTACTCCTGAGGCTTTACTTCTCGTTTTTTTAAAAATTGAAAAGCAATTGGGACGTTTCAGAAATAGTTCAGCGGGCTATAGTGCAAGGCAGCTTGACATAGATCTGTTATTTTACGGTGACCTTTTGAGTTCAGCAAAAAACTTGATACTCCCCCATCCAAGACTTCATCTTAGAAACTTTGTTCTGGTTCCGCTTCATGAAATTGCACCGTACTGGTTACATCCAGGACTAAATGCTACTGTGGAGGAGCTTTTGCATAAATCTACGGATCGGGATCAATTAAAAAAACTTCCATTTAAAAAGTGGTCTCCATCTATTTTCAATTCATTTTCTTATATCACTATAGTGGGAAATATTGGTGTTGGCAAATCTACCCTTGCTCAAAAAATAGCAAACACCTTCAAGGTACCTTTGCTTCAAGAAGCCTTTGCTAAAAATCCATATTTAGAAAAATTTTATAAAGATCCAGAGGTCTATGCCTTGCCGGTAGAACAATTTTTCTTAGATGATCGTTTACTACAAATGCAGGAATTTTGGCAGCAGAATAAAGCAAATGCCGTTTCTGATTATACCATTTTAAAGTCATTAATTTTTGCACGTCAAAATTTGAATAAAAAAGACTTTGAAAATTATCGAAATCGTTTTGAAAAAATTTATCCTCAGCAAAAAAAACCAGATTTATTGATTTACCTGTATACTGATATTGATCAGTTACTTGAACAAATTAAAAGGAGAGGGCGTCCTTATGAGCAGCAAATCAAAAGGACATATTTAGAAAAAATTGAAGAGGGTTATTTAAAATTGATTAAATCACAATTAGAATATCCTGTGCTCTCTATTGATACCAAAAGTTTGGATTTTGAGAAAAGTGAGAATGATTTTCAGGACATTCTTAGGCTTATAATTCGGGCTTCACTTTAGAAAAGAAATCCCAAAGTACAATACCTGCACTCACACTAATGTTCAATGAATGTTTGGTTCCGAATTGTGGGATTTCGAGCGCTTGATTACAGGCATTTACTACTTTTTGGTCAACTCCCCGAACTTCATTGCCAAACACAAATGCATGGGGGATATTTTCTTTAGGATAAAATTCATTTAATGGAGTGGCAAGTTCGGTTTGTTCAATCGCCCAAACGGAAACCCCCTCATTTTGTAATTTTTGCACTACTTCCAGAGTATTTTCTGCGTATTCCCATGTCACATTTTCAGTAGCTCCAAGGGCAGTTTTATGAATGTCTCTGTGCGGAGGTTTAGCAGTGATCCCACAGAGGTAAATTTTTTCCACCATAAAAGCATCTGCTGAACGGAAAACAGATCCGATATTATTTAAGCTCCTTATATTGTCTAAAATTAAACAAAGCGGTATTTTTTTTGCGGCTTTAAATTCAGCTACTGATTTTCGATCCAGCTCTTCGTTTTTGAGTTTGCGCATAAATTGTTAGAAAAAACAAAAGTACACACTCT
>JAFMMH010000106.1 GCA_017851655.1 Flavobacteriaceae bacterium | reverse complement strand
TCTACAATTATTTGACCGAGATTCCAACTAGGAATATAATATGTATAAATGGATTCTTGGAGAATTTCATCAAAAATACGTTGTTGTAAAACACTAGAATTTCCAGTGATAATGGTTAATGAAAAGGAACCCCTATTTTTTGCGTTAGCTAGGGTATCTCGAACTTTTTCCATTGCCTCTTTATGGCGGATGAGGTGAAGATCTAGTGTTTCTATGGTGCTTTTTTAAATATTAATTATTCCCTGAGGACAAGTATCTTTTTAAATGCATTTGATCCAGTTCATCAGAATCTCCGTACTTTGTTCTTAAGCCTTTTAACCTTAGATGTAATTCTTTTTGAACTTCCGCATAATTTGGATCATTATAAATATTATTCATTTCAGAAGGATCTTCTTCTAAATCATACATTTCCCATTCGTCAATATCATAATAGAAATGAATCAGTTTATACCGTTCCGTACGAACACCATAGTGTCTTTTGACCATATGAACTGAAGGATATTCGTAGTACGTATAATAGATTGCATCCCTCCATTCACCCCCTTTTTGATTGACTAAATTTCTAAAGGAAGCCCCTTGTAAATCATTGGGTTTTGGGAGGCCAGCATAATCTAAAAAAGTAGGTGCAAAGTCAAGGTTTTGCACCATCTGATTCACTACGGAACCAGCAGGAATTTCTTTAGGATAACGCATAAGTAGAGGAGTACGAAGGGATTCCTCATACATAAATCGTTTGTCAAACCAGCCGTGTTCTCCTAGATAAAACCCTTGATCTGAGGTGTAAACTACGATTGTATTTTCGGTAAGTCCTTCTTGATCTAAGTAATCCAATATTTCCCCTACACCATCATCTACGGATTGAATGGTTCTTAAATAATCTTTTAGATAGCGATTGAATTTCCAAAGTGCGAGCTCTTTTCCTTTCAAATTTTGTGCTTTCATCGCATCATTTTTGGGAGTGTAAGCATCTAACCAAGCCTGTCTTTGTTCGGGATTAAACCGTTTCAATTCGTTGTCAAAACCTGTTGCGTTTCCGTATGGGTCGGTACGCATTTTAAAATCGTGTCCCCAGCGACCATGACCTCCATTGCCATGGGCTGAAGCAATTTGTTCTTCAGAGGCTGCAATCAACATTTCTTGTGTTTTAGCTGCTGTACCCCGGTTGGAGTAATCATCAAAAAAATTAGCTGGAGGGTCAAAGGTTTTATCATCAAAAAGCGTAAGGTATTTTTCTTCAGGTTTCCAGTTTCGGTGGGGTGCCTTTTGGTGGTATAGCAATAAGAATGGTTGTTCTTTTTGTCGTTTATTTTTTAACCAATCTAAAGCCAAATTTGTAGTTACTGAGGTAACGTAACCCTCAATCCGTTCTTTGATGCCATTGATAATAAAATCCGGATTGTAATAATGCCCTTGACCTGGAAGAACTGCAGAATAATCAAATCCTTGAGGAAGTCCTTTTAAGTGAATTTTGCCAATCATCGCAGTTTGGTAGCCTCCTTTTTGAAGTTGTTTTGCGAAATTGTCTTGATCCCAATTAAAATCTTGAATATTGTCTACTTTTCCATTTACAAAACTATGTTTTCCTGTGAGCATAACTGCCCTACTTGGTGCACAGATAGAATTGGTTACAAAACCTTTTTGAAAGAGGGCTCCTTCTTGTGCTATACGATCAATATTTGGAGTGTTGTTTAAACCGTGACCATAAGCACTAATAGCTTGATAGGCATGGTCGTCAGACATAATAAAGACGATATTTGGACGACTTGTTGATTTCGTTTCACAAGATACAATTGCCAAGAATATCAATCCAAGGGAAAAGATTTTTTGAATCATTTGAAAGCTTTGTACTAAAGATAAAAATAATTTAAAACTGCTAGCTAATTATTGTAGCCGAATCGTTTTAATTGTTGAGTACTAGAACGCCAATTTTTAGAAACCTTTACGTAAAGTTCAAGATGGATTTTTTTGCCAAAAAACTGTTGCAATGATTTTCGTGCACCAACACCAACTCTTTTCAAAGCACTTCCTTTATGTCCGATTACAATTCCTTTTTGAGTCTCGCGTTCAACCATAATTACTGCACGGATTTTTATGATTTTAGGGTCTTCATGAAACTCTTCTGTAACGACCTCAACAGCATAAGGAATTTCTTTAGAGTAATGAGACAGAATCTGCTCTCTGATAGATTCATTTACAAAAAAACGTTCGGGTTTATCCGTTAGTTGGTCTTTCGGGAAATAGGCTGGGGAAGGAGGGAGTTGTGCAATCAAAACTTCCAAAAGTTCTGGAATATAAAAGCCGGTCAAAGCAGAGATGGGATAGATTGCCGCTTTGGGAAAAAGTTGTTGCCAATAGGCTACGGTATCGTCTAATGTTTCTTGGCTAATCTGGTCAATTTTATTAATTAAAATAAAAAGAGGGGCGTTACTTTTTTTAATTTTTTCAAAAAAGCGTTCTTCCTTCAGCTCTTTTTCTTCTGCAGTAACCATATAAAGAAGTACATCTGCATCTACGAGGGCTTCTTTCACAAAATTCATCATAGAAGCCTGCATCTCATATGCGGGTTTGATTACACCCGGAGTGTCAGAAAGAACCATCTGAAAATCAGGACCATTTACAATCCCCAAGATACGATGCCTTGTAGTTTGTGCTTTGTGAGTAATGATCGAGAGATCTTTACCGACCAAGGCATTCATCAATGTAGATTTACCTACGTTTGGATTTCCGATAATACTGATGAAGCCAGATTTGTGTTCTTGTGTTTCCAAGCATTTATTTTCTTCAAAGGTAGGGATAATTAATGCGAAACTGTTTTCTATAAAATGAAGGAATGAATACTTAAATAAGAAGAAATATTCATTTGTAAAACACTTTGTTGTTTATTGATTGTTCACCAAAACAAAAATCTATTCAATCACCGCTATAGTCGGGGAAACTTATTTCGTAATAATAGGTAATTTGTGCTTTTTTTAGAGCAACTTCCATAGCTATAGCCCTTAGCATAGCTTCAATTAAATTAGATTCTCTAGCATTGACAAGAAATAGTGAGCTTTCACCAGCTAAAAATTTCTTTTTTTCTCCTTCGAATAGAGCGTGATAATCGTTCACAATTTCATTTGCAATGGCTTTTTGTTTTTCTAACCACTGACTTTGAATGAATAATGAATTGATTTTGTTTTGAAGTGTAGTTTTAGTTTGTGCCTGCTCAAGTTCCATTCCTTCTAACTTAAATGAGGCTAGTTTCAGATTTGCTCTTTCTTTACGAAGAAAGAGGGGTATTGCGACTTTTAACCCTGTTGTATTGTTGTTTGGATCTATTGAAAAAGCTAGATTTTGAAGAGGATCAGTTTCTGAAAGCCATTGATATTGTAGAGTAACTTCAGGGAGTAAATTATTTAGTTGGAGTCGTTTTTCTAATTGAAGCTGTTGCTGTTTATATTCCAGAGCTCGTATTTTTGGATGATCTATGATTTGGAGC
>JAFMMH010000037.1 GCA_017851655.1 Flavobacteriaceae bacterium | reverse complement strand
GGATGTTAAAAAAATATTTATACATCAGGCCAACCTCAAAATGGACGATGCCATAATCAAACGTTTATACAGACTTTATAAAAAACCAATGCCAGAAGGGGTACTTCCTATGAATATTCAGGAATTTGGGAATAGCTCCGTAGCTACGGTACCTACCCTCTTTGACCTTATTCGAAAAGAAAACTATAAAGGTCATCAATTACACCCTGGAGATCTAATCATTTTTGCCTCAGTAGGCGCAGGCATGAACATCAATGCCATCACTTACAGAATGTAAATAAGAATTTGTTTTAAGACAAATACATTTTAGTTTAAATTACTACCTTTGGAAGGGTATGAAAATCCTTGCAAAAATTGGTAAATATTTCTTGATGCTCAAAAGTGTTTTTGGAAAATTTACTAAGTGGAAAATCCTAAAACAACTTATTCTAAAAGACATTGACACTCTCATTATTGGGTCTTTAGGCATTGTCTCTTTTATTTCGTTTTTTGTTGGTGGAGTTGTAGCGATACAAACTGCTTTAAATCTTGAAAATCCATTACTTCCAAAAAATTTAATCGGTTTCGCCACTCGACAATCAGTTATTCTAGAATTTGCTCCAACCTTTATCTCAGTTATTATGGCAGGTAAAGTAGGGTCTTACATCACGTCAAGTATTGGCACTATGCGTGTAACAGAACAAATTGATGCACTTGAAGTAATGGGAATCAATACTTACAACTATCTCATTTTTCCCAAGATAGTAGCCCTATCACTCTATCCTTTAGTTATTTGTATATCTATGTTTTTGGGGGTGTTTGGAGGTTACATAGCTTGTGTATATGGTGGATTTTCATCCAGCACAGAATTTATTGAAGGAATCCAAATGGATTTTTTCCCTTTTCACATTACCTATGCTTTTATTAAAACTGCTTTCTTTTCATTTATACTAGCAACCGTTCCTTCCTATCATGGTTATTTTATGACAGGTGGAGCCTTAGAAGTAGGAAAAGCAAGTACGATTTCTTTTGTTTGGACTAGTGTCATCATTATTCTTTTAAATTATTTAATCACTCAACTTTTACTTACTTAAATGATTGAAGTTCAGAACATAACAAAATCATTTGAGGGAACAGAGGTTCTTAAAGGAATTTCAACTGTTTTTGAAAAAGGAAAAACCAATTTGATAATAGGACAAAGTGGTTCTGGTAAAACTGTATTCTTAAAATGCTTATTGGGTCTCTTTGAAGCAGATAGTGGTAAAATTTTATTTGAAGGCAAAAGATTGAAGAAAATGTCTGTCAAGGAACGTTCTGTTTTACGTCAAGAAATGGGAATGGTTTTCCAAGGGAGTGCATTGTTTGATTCCATGACAGTTGAGGAAAATATTATGTTTCCCATGCAAATGTTTACCCAAAAGAAAAATGAAGAAATTAGAGATCGAGCAAATTCGGTGATTAAAAGGGTAAACCTTGTCAATGCCAATGAGAAATTTCCTGATGAAATTTCTGGAGGAATGAAAAAAAGAGTTGCCATAGCTCGTGCCATCGTCATGAATCCAAAATACCTCTTTTGTGATGAACCCAACTCAGGTTTAGATCCTAGGACAGCTATCCTCATTGATAATTTGATTCAAGAAATTACAGAAGAATACAACATTACTACCGTTATCAATACCCACGATATGAATTCTGTAATGGAGATTGGAGAAAAGATTGTCTTTTTGCAAAACGGAATAAAAGCTTGGGAAGGAAATAATAAAGAAATTTTTATTACTGAAAATGAAGCAGTGACAAATTTTGTTTATTCTTCTGATTTATTTAAAAAAGTTCGCTTGGCTTATCTCGAAGAAGATAAAAGGGGTTCCACCTCAGCATGAGGGCTAAAAAGATAGATTCTCCCGCTACTTAGTTCCCTGCATTCAATTCGGGTTCTTCTCTTTTTCAATCTAACAAAACCTCTACCATTCTCTAACTGAAAATGTTGCCCGTCCTGTAATTCAAAAACA
Source organism: Flavobacteriaceae bacterium (assembly GCA_017851655.1). GTDB lineage: Bacteria > Bacteroidota > Bacteroidia > Flavobacteriales > Flavobacteriaceae > MS024-2A. The sequence goes on along the minus strand of JAFMMH010000037.1, from coordinate 14,135 downwards.
GATGTTTGACCAGTATTAGAATCATAGTTTCTTAATGCCATAACTAAATTAAAATCTCGATCCGTACTTGCTTTAGGATTTTTCATGTGTGAAGCCAGTAAACCACAAAGGGGTTCTGGAAAAATTTCAGGATTTAAAAATGGAAGTAATGTTTGTCTGTATGCCATTTTCCATTCAATCCCATGAGGCTTTACACGGTATCTTTGAGACTGAGAAACTTTAAAATGTGCTAATTCATGAAGTAAAGTGATTAAAAAACGATAGGGATTTGGTGTTGCGTTTATCGTGATTAAAGATGTTCCGTTTTGTAGTTTCCGAAAATCCCCGTGCTTCGTTAACCGTTTTCTAGTAATCTTAACACCAACATGCGATTCTTCCAATACCGCTTGAACTTGTTTTCTAGCCTTTTGAGGAACATAAGACAATACTTTTTCCATAAAACAAACTAGGGGGTAGAAGAAGAAACTGGTAAAATTTTACCATTATAAAACTGTTGTCCTTGTAAAGCAAATTGAAGGATGTATTTTGCCATTTGTTGTGCAGTTACGGGTGCTTTGAAACCTGGGAAAGCAGCTTCCAACATTTCTGTTTGTACTGCACCTAAGGCCAATCCATTAAATGCTGGACCCGTATTTTTATATTCTTCAGCCAACAATTCTGTTAGGATATTAACCGCGGCTTTACTACTACTGTATGCTGCTAGTCCAGGAAATTTTGAACTACCTTGTAGCCCACCCATACTACTGATATTTACAACATGTCCTTTAAGCTCAATAAAAGGAATTAAGATTCGTGTTAATGAAGCTAACCCAAAAACATTGACTCGATACACTGACTCAAAATCCTTAGCTGAGGTTTCACTAAACGGTTTATTGATAAGAGCCCCTGCATTGTTTATCAACGCATCTATAACTACTCCTTCCTCCTTGAGTTGATCCGCAAATTCTACAATGGCTTTTTCATCAGTAAGGTCTATAGAAATTGGGAAAAGAGTTGCCGTTCTTTCAAGAGTTTCTATGTTGCGAGAAAGGGCATATACAGAATGTCCAGCTTCTGATGCGAGCTTTGCCAAAGCATGACCAATACCTCGGCTTGCACCAGTAATAACGAGTGTTTTCAACATGATTTAAAGGTAATAAAAATAAACATGAGGAATATGGTGATAGTTGCTACAATATACTAACTATAACTAGATGATGTCAGTAGATAAGAAATCGAAACTGGTGGATGAACCAATTAGATTAAAACTATACTACCATCGTAAGTGGATTCTCAACAAATGCTCGAAGTGTTTGTAAAAACTGAGCTCCAGTAGCGCCATCTACAACTCGGTGGTCACATGCTAAAGTTAATTTCATCACATTCCCAACCATGATAGTACCTTCTTTAACAACCGGTTTTTGAACTATTGCACCGACAGATAAAATGGCTCCGTTTGGTTGGTTAATGATCGAGGTAAATTCTTGAATTCCAAACATTCCTAAATTTGAAATAGTAAAAGTACTACCGTCCATTTCTTCAGGCTTTAATTTTTTGTCACGAGCACGAATAGCATAGTCTTTAACCGCTGCACCAATCTGTGGAAGACTTTGTTCATTAGTAAATTTCACCACAGGAACAACCAAACCGTCTTCAACCGCAACGGCTACTCCAACATGGACATGGTGGTGCTGAGTAATTTGATGATCTTCCCATTTTGCATTGACTTGAGGGTGCTGCTTCAAGGCAAGAGCAACTGCTTTCACAACGATATCATTGAAAGAAATTTTGGTGTCTGGTATTGAATTGTATTGTGTTCGAAAAGCAATAGCATTATCCATGTCAAACTCTACACCAAGATAATAATGTGGTGCAGAAAATTTTGAGGCAGACAAACGTTTAGCTATGGTTTTTCTCATTTGAGAATTAGCAATTTCTGTTACCGATTCTGTTCCACTAGGGGTAAAGACCTGAACACCACCTCCTACTTGAGGCTGATAATTGTCTATATCTTTTTTTACAATTCTGCCATGATCTCCTGATCCTTGGACTCTAGAAAGGTCTATCCCTTTCTCGCTAGCTAATTTTTTAGCGAGAGGTGAAGCTACTATTCTCCCATTAGAAGGCTTATTTACAGCCGCTACTTGAGGAGTAGCTTTTACTTCTGGCAACACCTCAACTTTAGGTGAAGGAACTTTTGAAGTTGGTTCAGCTTTTTGTGTATCCGCTGAAGGACTTGCTTGTTTCGTCAAAACAGCACTTATATCCGTTCCTTTTTTTCCAATGATTGCTAAAACACTGTCTACAGGTGCAGATTCTCCTTCGTTTAGTCCAATATGCAACAAGGTACCTTGATAAAAGGATTCAAATTCCATAGTAGCCTTATCCGTTTCGATTTCAGCTAAAATATCTCCTTCACTTACAGTATCACCGACTTTTTTATTCCATTTAGCAACGGTTCCTTCCTCCATGGTGTCACTCAAACGAGGCATGGTAATGATTTCCACTCCTTCAGGAATTTCAGAAGAAACACTTACTGCTGGTTCTTCCTCCTTAGGTTCAGAAACTGCAGCCTTTTCAGAATCTTCTGAGGCAACACCTCCTGAAATCAGACTCGTAATATCTTCTCCTTTTTCACCAATTATAGCAAGCAAAGTATCTACAGGCGCTGTTCCTCCCTCTTGAATACCAATATGGAGTAATTCGCCTTCATTAAACGATTCAAATTCCATAGTGGCTTTATCCGTTTCAATTTCAGCTAAAATATCACCTTCACTAACGGCATCACCGACTTTCTTAAACCATTTCGCCACGGTTCCTTCTTCCATGGTATCACTCAACCTGGGCATGTTAATAATTTCAGCCATCTACTATAATTTGTGTTTTATAAAAGGATAATCTTCTTGTTCGTATACCGCATCATACATCAAGCTATGCTCTGGGTAAGGGGATGATTCTGCAAATTTCTCGCATTCAATGACGCGCTCTTTTATTGATTTATCTACTGCATCTAAAGTTTCTTGAGTAGCATATTTTTTAGAAAGAATTACTTCTTTTACTTGTGTTATTGGGTCAATTTTTCGGTATTCCTCTACCTCGTCTTTAGTACGGTAATGCTGTGCATCAGACATAGAGTGACCTCTGTAGCGATAGGTTTTCATTTCAATAAAAGAAGGTCCTCCCCCAGAGCGTGCCAAACTTATGGCTTTATCCATAGTTTTTGCAACTGCAACAGGATCCATTCCGTCACAAGGTTCGCAAGGCATGTCGTAGCCTAATCCCAATTTCCATATTTCTTCATGTGAAGCTGTTCTTGCTACTGATGTTCCCATAGCATAGCCATTGTTCTCTACTACAAAGACAACTGGAAGCTGCCAGAGTGTTGCTAAATTTAAAGTTTCATGGAGGGACCCTTGGCGTACAGCACCATCACCCATAAAACAAAGTGTGACATTGTCTCTTTCAAAATATTTATCCCCAAAAGCCATTCCAGCTCCTAATGGTATTTGACCTCCAACTATTCCATGACCACCGTGAAATTTATGCTCTTTAGAAAAGATATGCATAGAACCCCCAAGTCCTTGAGAGGTTCCTGTTGCTTTTCCATATAATTCTGCCATTACACGTTTGGGATCCACACCCATACCTATTGGCTGAACGTGATTTCTATATGCTGTTATCATTCTGTCTTTCCCAATCTCCATTGCATGCAATGATCCCGCTAAAACTGCCTCTTGACCATTGTACAAGTGAAGAAATCCACGTACTTTTTGTTGAATATAAACTGCAGCTAACTTGTCCTCAAACTTTCTCCAAAAAAGCATGTTTTCATACCAATCTAAGTAAGTTTGTTTTGTTATTTTCTTCATAAAATCCTAATAAATAATCCCAATTAGTGTCTGCGAAATTACTCATTTCTATCCTTAAGGTAAAACATTCCCTTAAATTTATTCTTTAAGTGAATTTTGTTTACTGACTTACTACCTCAGCTTCAGTCTGTGGAATAGAGCTCTCCAAATCTAGAGAAAGAGAAAATCGGATGGTGTTTTCTAATGGGTTTCGGACATTGGAGGTAGAAAAGAGGTAGGAAATATCAATATTAATAAAATTCAAATCAAATCCTGCTCCAAGTGTTAAATATCTTCTTGACCCTTTTTCTTTACTTTCATTAAAATATCCTGTTCGTAATGAAAATACATCTTGAAATTGGTACTCAAGACCAATAGCAGCTGTGATTTCATTCAACTCTTCGCTGAATCCCCCGGGTGCATCAGAAAAGGAAGTAATCATGCCATTGACAAAATCGATGTCAGGCTGCTGATATCCTAAAAGCAGACCCTCAGCATCATAAACAGCAACAGGAGTGGGCACTAGTAGTTTATTGAACTCTGTATAAATTCCAAAACTATTTTGATCGTCAAAAAATAAATCAAGACCAAAACCCATCTTCAGATTTGTAGGAATAAAACTTTTTTGTCCTCCAACATCGTAATTCAATCGAGGACCAACATTTGATATGTTAATACCACTTCTAAAAATAGCATTTTGAGCTCCTAAATCGAATATTTTACTTTGATAAAATCCTGCAATATCAACTCCTAAAGTATTTGCTGAAGAAGTGTCAGCATCAGTAGCTATCCTGAGGTCAGATCGAATATACCTCCCTGCTACTGCCATAGAAAATTGTTCACTTAGCTTTAGGGAATACGACAAATCCAAAGTCAACTCTGATGGACGCTCTTGTCCTTGATCTACAATTGATCCTCCTATAAATTCATTAAATTGAATATCTCCTAAACTAAAGTATTTTAAACTTGTAGCCCAAGCACTACGATCGTTGACTTTTCTGTAAAAAGTAACATTTCCTAAAAAAATATCATCGACAAGTTTACTTAAATAAGGGGTATAACTAATTCCAATACTTTTTTCAGAGGATGCAAAAGCATATTTTGCAGGATTCCATTGCTGAGAGTAGGCATCTGCAGCAGTAGCAACACCAAGCTCTCCCATTCCAGCAGCTCTTGCGTCAGGAGTAATCAAAAGAAAGGGAACGCTCGTTGTGATCACTCGATTGGAATTTTGTCCTGAGACCGAAAACAAAACAAAACTAAAACAAAGTAAGACGTAGGTTTTGATTGGATTGAGCATTACATTATATAATTGTAACATTAAAAACGTGTAAAATCACGATTTCTTATACACCAAACATTTTTTTTATGATTTAACGGCTTGGTTACAATATTTTGTGAGTAAAGACGTTAAATGATAAACTAGTTAGAATATAATTGAAATTCAATTCTTTCAAAGAAAACGATTATTTGTATATTGCATAATCTTTTGAAAATAAGATAGAACTATATGAAATTGAGTCACTTTAAACAACTATTAATCCCTTGTTTTGGATTTTTATTATTCTCTGCCTGCGGAGGAGGAAATAACGCCTCAAGAGCTACTGGCTGGGACATCAATTCTAAAAAAGGAGGATTCCAATTCAATGTTGAATTTGAAGATCAAGAAACCGGACCCGGACTTGTTTTTATTGAAGGAGGAACCTTTACCAAAGGGCAAGTCCAAGACGACGTTATGCACGATTGGAATAACACCCCCAACAAACAGCATGTCATGTCCTTCTACATTGATGAAACAGAAGTAACCAACTTGATGTACATGGAATATCTGGACTGGCTTGAATACGTATTCCCTACAAGTGAGCCTCGATATAGACAAATCTATGAAGGAGCTCTTCCCGATACCCTTGTTTGGAGAAATCAATTGAGTTATGTTGAAGAATTAACGACCAACTACCTTCGTCACCCTGCCTACGCTGAATATCCAGTAGTGGGTGTGAATTGGCTACAAGCTGTTCAGTATGCTGAATGGAGAACTGACCGTGTAAACGAATATATTTTAGAGCGCGAAGCTTATGTAGAAAAAGATGTACGTTACAATAACGTAGAAACTAACTCTACATTTAATACTGATGCTTACCTGAAAAGACCTGAATCTGCTTACGGAGGTAAAATAGATAGTCTTACTGGAAAAAGAGGAGAAGAAAAAAAGGGGGATTCTATTGTCAAAGTATATGCTGGAATAGAAAAAGGAATTTTACTCCCTTCATATAGACTTCCAACAGAAACAGAATGGGAATATGCCGCACTTGCCCTAGTAGGGGATCGTGAGTACAATACCTATAGAGGTAAAAAGAAATATCCTTGGTCTGGTGAATATACCCGCTCAAGTGACAGAAGAACTGAGGGAGATCAACTTGCAAACTTTAAACTCGGAAAAGGAGATTATGGTGGAATTGCTGGATGGTCTGATGATGGAGCAGACATAACCATTCAAGTCAAACAATATCCTCCAAATGATTTTGGAATATACGATATGGCGGGTAATGTTGCCGAATGGGTTTCTGATGTTTACCGTCCCATTGTAGATGATGAAGCAAATGATTTTAATTACTACAGAGGCAATGTGTATCTCAAAAACGTGATCGGAGAAGATGGAAAAGCATCAATTATATCCCCTGATCAGTTGGTTTTTGATACTCTTCCTAATGGAAAAGTCTTACTCAAAAGACTACCCGGAGACCTAGATAAGGTTGCTATAGATGAAGAAGAAACTTTTCTTAGACAAAATTTTTCTGAAAGTGATAATAGAAACTTCCGTGATGGAGATATAGAATCCTCTAGAAATTTTGCCTCTGGAAAACCAGATAACTCTTCAGAAAACTCAAAACCTGAAACATCATTAATGTATGATGCGCCTCAGCCCGCAAAAGTTACATTCAATGATAATGGAGAAGCCGTAAGACAAATTGATGAATCTTCCAAAAGAACAACACTAATTACAGATGAAGTAAGGGTCTACAAAGGAGGGTCTTGGAAAGATAGAGCATACTGGTTAGATCCCGCACAACGAAGATACCTTCCGCAGTATATTGCCACAGACTATATTGGTTTTAGATGTGCTATGTCTCGTATGGGATCAAAAAGTCAAGTCAAAAAGACTGCTCGACACAAAAGACGAGGATAACAAAAAATTAAAAACAAGCATCTTAGTACTAAGATGCTTTTTTTTATCATGGATATAGCATCACTTTACGCTGCCTTTGTAAAATCTAAAGGGATTTGTACAGATACAAGAAACTTCAAAAAAGGAACTTTATTTTTTGCTTTACAGGGATTAAACTTTAACGGCAACAGTTTTGCAAAAAAAGCACTTGAAGATGGGGCAGTCGCAGTAGTCATCGATGATCCTAATTTGCAACTCAAAAGTAAAAACGTTTATTTGGTAGACAATGCCTTGGAAACACTCCAAGCCCTGGCTACTTACCATCGATTAAAACTGAAAACACCTATAATTGCTTTAACAGGAAGTAATGGTAAAACAACAACCAAAGAATTAATCAGGGCAGTACTTTCCGAAAAGTATCATGTTTTGGCAACCGAAGGAAATCTGAATAATCATATAGGAGTTCCCCTTACCCTATTGAAATTGAATGCTAATCACCAGATTGGAATTATTGAAATGGGTGCAAATCATCCTAATGAAATTGCTCAATTATGTGAAATTACATTACCAGATTGGGGTTATATTACAAACTTTGGGAAAGCACATTTGGAAGGTTTTGGAGGTATTGATGGAGTCATTCGTTCCAAATCTGAAATGTATCGTCATCAGATAAAACATCAAAAAAACATTTTAATTAACGCTGACGATTACGAACAAATTAAACAAGTCGGAGATTATAACGTTTTGGCATTTGGGAATAATGAAGAGGCTGATTATCAATGGAATGAAATCAAAACAAGCGAGGACTGTTTATCAATACAATTTCAAAATAAAATATATACCGCAGCACTTTACGGTGAATATAATCTTAATAATATCGCTGCTGCATTAACTTTCGCAGCACTATTCAAAGTTTCTCCTAAAGACAGACAGAAGGGACTTTCCAGCTATGTGTCTAAGAATAACAGATCACAACTTATTCAAATTCATCAAACACAATTCATTTTGGATGCCTATAATGCCAATCCAAGTAGTATGAGAGTTGCATTAAATGCCTTTGATAAAAACAGAAAAACTAAAAAAGCAGTCATTTTAGGCGATATGAAGGAATTAGGGAATATGTCTGACCAAGAGCATCTTTCACTTCTCAAGAATTGTTTAGAATTATCCATAAATCATATCTATGCGATTGGCCCAAATTTTAGTTCAACAGCCCTAAAAGATGATCGTATTTCAAAGTTTCAGTCACTTGAATTATTAATGGGACATTTAGAATCAACCCCATGGACGTTTTCAGCAGTTCTGATTAAGGGATCTAGGGCATTAACGCTTGAGAAATTAATTCCCTTTTTTGAAAAATTACTGAACCCATGAAACAAATCCAATTCATTATTGTCCTTTTTCTTTTTTGGGGCTGTCAAAAAGAAGATGATCGGTGCGGAACAATCATTCAAAAAACATCTCAAGGAGACTCCTATATATTTGTTTTACAAACTGATTTAAATTTCATAGGATATGGTGAAGAAAATTTGCCTAATATACCAGATGATGGCGTAAGGCAAGGAAGGGTATCAAAGGAGGTTTTCGAGAGTTTTGAGTTAGGAGACGAATATTGTTCAATGATTTAAACATCCTAGTGCTTCGCACCTTCAATAATTTGATCTACTACCTCTGGATTCAATAAAGTTGAAGTATCTCCTAAATTAGAAATATCATTACTTGCTACTTTCCTTAAAATTCTTCGCATAATTTTTCCTGATCGGGTCTTAGGCAATCCTGGAACAATTTGTACTTCATCGGGTTTTGCAATCGGGCCGATAATTTTTCGAACCGTGTCTTTAATTTCTTCAATGAGACCTTCCTCGGTTCTTCCTTCCATATCACAAATAACATAAGCATAAATTCCTTGTCCTTTTATGTCATGTGGATACCCCACTACGGCTGACTCAATCACTTTAGGATGTTCATTAATAGCATTTTCTACTTCAGCTGTTCCCATTCGGTGTCCAGAAACATTGATCACATCATCTACTCTACCTAAAATTCGCAAATAACCATCATGATCTCTTTTAGCTCCATCTCCAGTAAAATAAAGTCCAGGATAAGTAGAAAAATAAGTCTCCTTACACCGTTTATGATCCCCATAAGTAGTTCGTAGCATAGAGGGCCATGGGTATTTGATACACAAGTTTCCTTCTACATTATTCCCTTTTAATTCATTCCCATCTGTATCAACAATGATAGGCTGAACTCCAGGTAGAGGAAGTGATGCATGGGCTGGTTTGTTTGGTGTAATTCCAGCTAAAGGAGAAATCATAATCCCTCCTGTTTCTGTTTGCCACCAGGTATCCACTAGTGGGCACTTCCCTTTTCCTATGTGATCATGATACCAATGCCAAGCTTCTTCATTAATTGGTTCTCCTACAGAACCTATAACTTTAAGAGAATCTAAGGAATAACCCTCTAGAGGTTCTAGACCATAAGCTTGTAGTGCTCTTATCGCTGTTGGTGCTGTATAAAATTGATTGACTTTATACTTGTCTACAATTTCCCAAAAACGACCGGGATTTGGATAAGTCGGTACTCCTTCGAACATTACTGTTGTTGCGCCTGCAAGCAGAGGACCATAAACAATATAGGAATGTCCTGTGATCCAGCCAACATCTGCCGTACACCAATAGACATCATTCTGTTCATATTGAAACACATTTGTGAATGAATAATGAGTGTAAACCATGTATCCTGCTGTAGTATGAACAACACCTTTAGGTTTACCTGTAGATCCAGAAGTATACAAGATAAACAATAAGTCTTCTGCATCTAAAATTGCAGCTGTATGAGAAGTTGCTTTTCCTTCGATAACTTCATGCCACCATAAGTCTCTCCCCGCCTTCATGTCCACAGGAGTTTCAGTACGTTTACAAACAATAACTTTTTCGACACAATTCGTGCTTTCAAGTGCCTGATCGACCACTGCTTTTACCTCAATGTCTTTAGCTCCCCTAAAGTTACCGTCTGAGGTAAGTACCATTTTAGCCTTACAATCCTCAATTCGATCAGCCAGGGCATTGGAAGAAAAACCTGCAAAAACTACAGAATGAACCGCTCCTATTCTAGCACAGGCAAGCATTGCAATTGCAGCCTCCGGGATCATCGGCATGTAAATAATGACCCGATCGCCTTTTTGGACTCCTTCAGCTTCGAGCGCATTAGAAAATTGACAGGTCAATTCAAAAAGCTCTCGGTATGAGATTTTGCGTTCTGCCTCATTGGGGTCGTTTGGTTCCCAGATAATTGCAGTTTTCTCGCTATGGGTGAAAAGATGGCGTTCAAAGATATTCTCGGTTAGATTCAGTTTAGCATTTTCGAACCATTTTATATCCGGACCCTTAAAATCCCATGAAAGTACTTTATCCCAGGGCTTTTTCCAATGAAAGGAATTCGCAATGCGACTCCAAAATTGTTCTGGTTGGTGAATGCTTTTTTGATATTCGTGAAAATAACCCGATAGTGTTTGAATTTTTTGACTCATAATCAGTTTTCTGTTAATGTAGAGCGGCAACTTGTTCAGCTCCTCTAGGCGTTCGGATCCGCTCTGTAAGTTCCAAAACCTCTTGAGGCGGAGGACTTGTCAGTCTAGAAACAACCAATGCTACTATAAAGTTAAGTATCATTCCTAAAGTTCCAATACCCTCAGGAGAAATTCCCCACCAAAAATTTTCTGCTAGACCAGGTCCTCCCAATTGTGGTTTAAAATAAATAATATAACTGGCAGTAAAAAGGATTCCTAAAATCATTCCTGTCATTGCCCCTTCTTTATTCATACGCTTATCAAAAATACCTAAAATGATGGCAGGAAAAAATGAGGAAGCGGCTAACCCAAATGCTAAGGCAACTACTTGCGCGACAAATCCTGGTGGATTTAATCCAGCAAGTCCAGCTGCAACTACAGCTACAGCAATAGCGACTCGCGCAGCATTCAATTCGCCTTTTTCACTGATGCTGGGACGGAGATAATTTTTCAATAAATCATGAGATATTGAAGTTGAAATCACCAATAACAAACCTGCAGCAGTAGAAAGTGCAGCGGCTAAGCCCCCTGCGACAACCAAACCAATTACCCATGCAGGAAGGTTTGCTATTTCAGGGTTTGCCAACACAATGATGTCTTGATCTACAGTTAATTCATTAGCGATAGGATCAGCTACATATTGAATTTTTCCGTCTTGATTTTTGTCTTCAAAAGACAAAAGTCCTGTACTTTCCCAATTGGTAAACCAACTGGGCACTTCTGAATAGGAGGCATTGGAAAGAGTATTCAAAATGTTTGTTCGTGCAAAAACAGCTACAGCAGGAGCTGTAGTGTATAATATTGCAATAAATAACAATGCCCATCCTGCTGAAATTCGTGCATCTTTCACTCGAGGTACTGTAAAAAACCGAACGATCACATGGGGTAATCCAGCAGTACCAAACATCAAAGCAGCTGTTATAAAAAACATATTTACAAGATTGTTTCTATCAATACTGGTGTATGAATCAAACCCTAGGTCTACAGAAAGTTGATTTAATTTTTCAAGTAAAAAGACACCGTCGGTTCCACGAGAACCAAAACCCATCTGAGGAATTGGATTCCCAGTCATTTGTAATGAGATAAAAATTGCCGGAACCGTAAAGGCAAAAATTAATACACAGAATTGTGCAACTTGGGTGTAAGTAATTCCTTTCATACCCCCCAAAACAGCATAGAAAAAAACAATTCCTATACCTATTAAAACCCCTGTATCGAAAGGGACATTTAAAAAGCGTGCAAAAGCGACTCCTACTCCTTTCATCTGACCTACCACATAGGTAAAGGAAACAAAAAGAGCACAAATTAAAGCAATGAGTCTTGCGTTTTTAGAATAATATCGTTCTCCTATAAAATCAGGAACGGTAAACTTCCCGAATTTTCTTAAGTAAGGAGCCAAAAGAAGGGCTAGAAGCACATAACCTCCTGTCCAACCCATCAAATATTGTCCTCCAGAAAAACCCATAAAGGCAATTAATCCTGTCATAGAGAGGAAAGAGGCTGCAGACATCCAGTCTGCTGCGGTTGCCATCCCATTTGCTATTGGACTAACTCCTCCTCCTGCAACATAAAACTCTTTTGTAGAGCCTGCTCGTGAAACGATGGCAATAATTATGTATATCAAAAAAGTGGCTCCAACCAAAAGGTAGGTCCATGTTTGTGCACTCATAAAATTATAGTATTAAATCTCATCAACATCAAATTTTTTATCCAAGCGATTCATCAAGTATACATAGATAAAGATCAAGATAACAAATGTGTAAATGGATCCTTGATGTGCAAACCAAAATCCTAAAGGAAATCCGCCGAGATAAAATTGGTTAAGAGTTTCAGCAAGAACAATTCCGAAGAGAAAGGAAACAACAAACCAAATAAGTAGCAATATTGAGAGGTACTTTAAATTTGTCCTCCAATAAGTTTTAGTGCTTTTTAATGACATCTAGAAATATTTTAAAGTTAAAAAGATACAGAAGTTCTAATTTATATACTAAGAATTGTCATTATTAATAAAAATTTGAGACTTGAAGGAAACTTATTCTTTATAGGGAATGTTAGAACGAAAAGACCTATTTAACCATTCGTATGTTGCCTTTTTGAGGGAAAGCTGAGATTCTTTTGAGGCAAAATAACCTTTCAAAGCAATCGGATTTTGTGCATAATCTACGGGGAGCTGGGCTCCTGTCTGGCTTTTAAAAAGTAATTTAAACTGAAGCGCATTTGAAGAATTCTTTTCCCGCTTTATAATCTCAAAAATGTCATTCGTTATGTTTCTCAGTAACATGGCTGATTCAAGATGGTAATAGTCAGAATCGACAACCGTTTGAAAAGGCAACTCTGTTTGATAGTCAAGTTGGAACTCTTTGTTTTGAGCAAACAGTTTTATGGAAATTAATCCAACAAAAAAAAGAATTTTAAATTGACTCATGGTTTGTATTTGAATTTTTGTTGCCTATAATTTTGAAGTTCAATTTAAGAAAATAATATTAAGAGATGAAAATTAATTCTCTATTCGGCTTTTATTTCGAATTCTGAACTGAGGGAAAAATAACCTTTCCAAAAATAGAATTGCAAACTCCTTAAACCAAATCAGGATCTTTTTATAAACGAGGAATAAACAAGGCTTAAAGCAGCTAAACACATTACAACCAAACAAATAATCAAAACTATAATGATATTCGGATATTGATTGTTAAACCCTGAAATACCTATATGCTTTTCGTAGATTCCGAAATATGCCCAAAGAATGACCATTACATAAGTGATTTGCTTAAAATAAATGACTTGACTTAAGCTAACAAGAATTCCAACAACTAAAATAATTTGGGTCCACAGCTCTTCAGATATTGAGAATCTATTCCATTCGTAGCCCACTAAAACAGCAGTAACATTGGCTATTGTAGCTATTGAAATCCAACTGAAATATACAGTAAAAGGAAGCTGAAGGGTTATTTTTTTTGACCAGCCAGAGGTGTTTTTTAATCGCAAGTTTATTTGAACTAGATTTATTAAAAGTCCTAACATCAACGCTAGCGAAACGATCAAATACTGATAGTGCCAAGCAAAGATCCAGCCACTATTTAAAAGTGTATTCAGAATGAAAAATTTACTCAATTGTTCTAATTTTTCATCTGTTGGCTTAATGAGGATTCTCAATGTAAAAACTAATAACAAAGAATAGATCACTCCCCAAATTGCAAAAGTAGCTCCTTGAGGTGTAAATAAATTTTTAAGCTGATCTGAAAGATCGCCTGTTGTCATGCCATTGATGGGAAGAATATTAGCAAGAGAATTCACCACAATCATTTGGGTAAAACCCAAAAAGACAAGAATTTTATGCCATTTCATTTTCATAATTTTAAATTACAAAAGAATCGTTTGAAGTTAAAATTCAATGGTTGGACTGGAAGATTCTAGAGGCTCTTGAGAAGGAAAAAAACACACTATTTATTCCTACTCGGAATTTACTATACAAACTAAAAGAGTGAATCTTTGTGGGTGTTAAGGGATTCGAACCCATGACCTCTACCCTGTCAAGGTAGCGCTCTAAACCAACTGAGCTAAACACCCTTAA
>JAFMMH010000003.1 GCA_017851655.1 Flavobacteriaceae bacterium | reverse complement strand
TTCTAGGGTTTCGTATTTCTCTGTGGGACGCTCAATAAGTGAAGCCCAAGTAGAAGATGAAGGATTGATATATTGCTTCATTATAACACCATTTTTTCAATAGGGCAAACCAAAATATCTTCTGCTCCTTCTGCTTTTAATTGGTCGATAACTTCCCAAAAATCTACCGCATTTACCACGGAGTGTAAAGAACTCCATCCATCTTGTGCAAGGGGTAAAACCGTTGGACTTTTTAATACTGGGAGAATTTTACTGATCGCATCAATTTTATTGTTGGGTGCATTAAGTAAAATATATTTAGATTGTTTGGCTCTTAAAACTGCTTGAATTCTAAATCGTAATTTTTCAATGGTTTGTTTTGCCTCAGTAGATACGGAAGGTGCTTGAACCAAAACAGCTTGTGAACGCGTAATTTCAATGACCTCTTTTAAATTATTCTTGAATAATGTACTTCCACTGGAAACGATATCACAAATGGCATCTGCCAAACCAATATTGGGTGCTATCTCCACTGAACCATTGATAATATGTAAATCAGCGCTGATTTGATTCGCTTCTAAAAAAGCATTAACCGTGTTTGGATATGAGGTAGCGATCCGCTTACCTTCAAGATCTTGAGCTCCATTAAAAGCAATGTTTTTCGGAACTGCTATAGACACTCTGCATTTTGAAAATCCCAATTGTTCAATTACCTGAAGGTCTTCCCCTTTTTCAACTAGCAAGTTTTCTCCTAGAATAGCCAAATCAACAACACCATCACGCATATACTGTGGAATATCCCCATTACGAAGATAAAATACCTCCATAGGAAAGTTTCTTGCAGCTGCCTTGAGTTGATCTTTGCCATTATCAATAGAAATACCACAGCTTTTTAATAAGCCTAATGAGTCTTCATTAAGTCTTCCTGATTTTTGAATTGCTATTCGTACCATATCATTTTTTAATAAAAAAACCCGTCTGATCTCTCAAACGGGTTTGTAATAGATCCATAGACATCATATTACATCTCGTTTGAATGAGTGTTACTATGATGTATATGTATTGTCTTTGTTGTCATTTGAGCTGCAAATATATTTAAAATATTTAAATAAAGTATTGCTTATTGATTACCTAAAATAATTGGTAAACCGTTTTTTCCACTTCCAATGACAATTATCTTAGAATTGGGTGATTCGGATAGCTTTATAGTAGCTTCAATTCCCTTTTCTTGAAGAATTTTATCAGTCAATGACGCACTTAAAATTCTGTTTGCAGTAGCTTTTCCTTCTGCATCAATACGTTGACGTTCTGCTTCTTGTGTAGCCTTTTCAATTCTAAATTCATATTCTAAGGCTTCTTGTTCTTGATTTAGTTTACGTTCGATTGCTTCTCGGATTGCGATAGGTAACGTAACATCACGAACTAAAACTGCATTCAGCTGAACATATTGATCCTCCACTACTTTTTTTGTCTCTTCAAATATTTCATTTTGAATAGCATCTCGTTTTGTAGAATACAATTGTTCTGGAGTATAACGTCCAACAACAGATCTTGCGACTGCTCTTATTTGAGGAATAATAATTATGTTGAGATAGTTTTCACCTTTTGTTTTGTGTAACAAGCCCAGTTCATCAATTTTTGGTTGATATAATACCGAAATATCGAGACTGATTTCTAATCCGTTAGAAGATAAGACTTGCATTTTGCTTTCAAAGACTTCTTGCTGTTTAACGTTATAGATATAGACCTTATTCCAAGGTGCGATAATATGAAACCCTTCTCCTAATGGAGGTTTATCAGTTACAACTCCTCCACCGAATGTTTTAAATAAAACACCCGCTTCTCCATATCCAATATTAATTGAAGATTTAGAGACGAAAATAAGTAAGACGACTACTAGTAAAATGATAGGTAGTCCAATTTTTGGTAATTTTTGCATGATTTTTTTTTAAGATTTAAGTTAACATTCCTCCATCTACATGGAGCACTTGTCCAGTTATATAACTAGAAAGATCAGAAGCCAAAAAGACACAAGCATTTGCTACATCTTCTGGCTGTCCACCCCTTTTTAGTGGAATACCGTCTCTCCATCCTTGGACAATGTCCTCAGATAGTTTGGCAGTCATTTCAGTTTCTATAAAGCCTGGGGCTATTACATTGGATCTTATATTTCTAGATCCAAGCTCTAAGGCAATTGATTTTGAAAAACCAATAATCCCAGCTTTGGAAGCGGCATAATTTGATTGACCAGCGTTGCCTTTTACTCCTACTACAGAACTCATGTGAATTAATGAACCTTTTCTCTGTTTTAGAAAAGTACGCTGTACTGCTTTGGTCATATTGAAAATAGATTTGAGGTTGACTTCTATCACTTGATCAAAGTCTTCTTCACTCATTCTCATTAAAAGATTGTCCTTTGTAATTCCAGCATTATTAATTAAAATATCTAAACTTCCAAAATCTTTGAGTACAGTGTCGACTAGCTCTTGCGCCTGATTAAAATTAGCAGCATTGCTCTGGTATCCTTTTACTTGAACACCATTGGCACTGAGTTCTTTGGAAAGTGAATCAGCAGCTTCTTGATTGCTACTGTAAGTAAATGCAACAGCACAACCGTTTTCTGTAAATACTTTAGCAATACCTCTTCCAATTCCTCGGCTGGCTCCAGTAATTATTGCAGTTTTCCCTTCTAATAAATTCATAGTTTCAATTATGACATTACCTCTGCTACCTTTGCACCAATTTGTGCTGGAGAATCTACAACATGAATTCCACATTCTCGCATGATTCGTTTTTTTGCTTCAGCAGTATCTTCACTTCCGCCAACTATAGCTCCTGCATGACCCATTGTTCTTCCTTTGGGAGCAGTTTCACCAGCTATAAAACCTACAACAGGTTTTTTATTTCCAGTTTCTTTGATCCATTTGGCTGCATCTGCTTCAAGTTGCCCTCCTATCTCTCCTATCATGACGATACATTCAGTCTCAGGGTCATTCATAAAAAGCTCAACAGCATCCTTAGTTGTTGTCCCGATGATGGGGTCACCACCAATTCCAATTGCAGTAGATATTCCTAAACCTTGACTGACTACTTGATCAGAGGCTTCATAGGTTAAGGTTCCAGATTTGGAAACAATTCCAACTGTTCCTTTTTTAAATACAAAACCAGGCATGATCCCAACTTTTGCCTCCTCTGGAGTAATTACTCCTGGACAGTTAGGTCCTATAAGCGTTGCTCCTTTAGCATTAACATACTGAAATGCTTTGGTCATATCATTTACTGGAATTCCTTCAGTAATGGTAATGATTACTTTTATGCCAGCTTCAGCAGCTTCCATAATAGCGTCTGCAGCAAATGCTGGTGGAACAAAAATTATAGTAGTATCTGCTCCTGCTTTTTCGACAGCTTCTGCTACAGAATTAAAAACAGGTTTATCTAGATGGGTTTGACCTCCTTTACCAGGAGTTACCCCACCCACAATATTGGTTCCGTATTCTATCATCTGGGTTGCATGGAATGTTCCTTCACTCCCAGTAAATCCTTGAACAATGATTTTTGACTCTTTATTTACAAGTACACTCATAGTATCTTTTATCTCAATTTGTTTTTTTATTCTTTTACTCGTTCGTTATAGCTTCCTTTTTCGGTATCTACCTTAATTTTGTCTCCTTCATTAATGAATAGCGGAACATTGATAATTGCTCCTGTTTCTACAGTTGCTGGTTTCGTGGCATTGGTTGCAGTATTTCCTTTTACTCCAGGTTCTGTATGAGTCACTTCTAAAACTACACTAGCTGGCATATCTGCAGACAGAGGCAAACCATCCTCAGAGTTGATAGAGATGGATACAATCTCTCCTTCTTTTAAAAGTTCTGGAGCATCCATGATTTTTTTATCGACACTGATTTGATTATAATCATCGGTATTCATAAAATGAAACTGATCTCCTTCGCTGTAAAGGAATTGGTATTTTTGCGTTTCTACACGAATATCTTCAATCTTGTGTCCAGCAGAGAAGGTATTGTCCAATACTTTTCCGGAGGTGACACTTCTGAGTTTAGTTCTAACAAAAGCGGGACCTTTACCGGGTTTGACATGTAAAAATTCTATAATTTTATAAATATCGTTATTGTACTTTATGCACAAGCCCTTTCTAATATCTGATGTTGATGCCATATAATTTTCAAATTTAACTTTTTTGATCGTACCCTCTTACAATTCCATGTTTTGATTTTTTGATGAATTGTAAAATCGAATTTCTAATTTCTGTAGGTTCTATCTCTGTTTCAATTATTTTGAGTGCTTGGGATATATTTAACTTGCTTTTAAATAAAACTTTATAGATTTCTTCTATATGAAGAATTTGTTTTTCTTCGAGTCCATTACGTTTCATCCCAATGGAATTTATTCCGGTGAAGATTAAGGGTTCCCGTGCGACTTTGACATAAGGAGGAATATCTTTTCTAACTAAAGATCCCCCTGATATAAAAGCAAAATCTCCAATACTACAAAATTGTTGAATGGCTGTAAGCCCTGCAAGAACAACATAATTCCCAATAGTAATATGTCCCGCCAATGTACTGTTGTTAGAAAAGATACAGTGATTGCCTATCAGACAGTCGTGTGCAATATGGGTGTAGGCCATTAGGAGACAGTTCGTTCCAATTTCAGTTTTTCCAGTAGAATTAGTTCCTCTATTAATGGTAACACATTCCCGAATAACAGTATGATCTCCAATTATTGCGAGAGAATGCTCTCCTTTAAATTTCAAATCTTGCGGAATTGCACTGATGACTGCTCCAGGAAAAATTTTACAATGATCTCCAATACGAGCACCTTCCATAATGGTAACATTAGAACCAATCCATGTGTTCTTTCCTATCACTACGTCGTCTTGAATAGTAACAAATGGATCTATAACTACATTGGAGCCAATCTTTGCATTCGGATGAATATAAGCTAAGGGTTGTGACATATTTATGTTTTTCTTCTTGAGATTTGTGCCATAAGATCACCTTCACTTACAAGTTGATCGTTAACAAAAGCATAGCCTCTCATATTACAAATACCGCGTCGTATTGGGGTTAAAAGTTCTAATTTAAAAATTAAAGTATCACCAGGGTAAACGGGTTTTTTGAATTTTACATTATCAATTTTCATGAAAAAAGTAAGATAATTCTCTGGGTCTGGAACAGTACTCAAAACGAGAACTCCTCCTGCTTGTGCCATGGATTCAATCTGAAGGACACCCGGCATAACGGGGGCACCAGGAAAATGACCTTGGAAAAAGGACTCATTCATGGTGACGTTTTTTAATCCAACAACATGTTTATCCGAAAGCTCTAAAATCTTATCTACAAGTAAGAATGGCGGTCGGTGGGGTAACATGTCCATGATTTGATTAACATCCATCACAGGTGGCTTATTAAAATCAACTACTGGAGCAGGTGCCTTTTTCTTTATCTTAATTGTCTGCACGATCTCTTTGGCCAAATTTGTGTTGATTTTATGGCCAGGTTTTGTTGCAATAATTTTCCCTTGTATAGGCATCCCTGCCAAAGCTAAATCACCAATCAAGTCTAAAAGCTTATGCCTAGCAGCTTCATTTGTATAGTTGAGCTTTAGGTTATCTAAAATTCCGTTTGGTTTAACTGAAATTTTGTCCTTTCCAAAGGCTTTTAGAAGGCGATCCATATTGGCATTTGCCAGGGGTTGATCTACATAAACAATCGCATTATTTAAATCTCCACCTTTGATAAGGCCGTGATCTAATAGCTGTTCCAATTCATGAAGAAAACTAAATGTTCGTGCAGGAGCAATTTGATCTGCAAAATCTTCAATATTTTCAAGTGTTGCATTTTGAGTTCCAAGAACGGTGGTTTCAAAATCAATCATTACGCTGAATGATGTTTGCTCTGCAGGCAATATTAAAATTTCACTACCCGTTTCCGGATCTTTAAACTCCATGATTTCTTGAAAAACAAAAACTTCTTGTAATTCATTTTGAGAAACGACTCCAGCTTTTTGGATAGCATCACAATAAGGTTTCGAAGAGCCGTCTAAAATTGGGAGCTCAGCACCATTGATTTCAATAGTACAATTGTGTATAGAACTCCCAGCAAGAGCAGCTAATAAGTGCTCGGTAGTTTGAATTTCTACATTTTCTTTTAGGAGCAGTGTACTCCGATCTGTTTTTGATACGAAATTTGCTAAAGCAGGGATTTCAACTACGGGATCTAAATCCGTACGGATAAATTTGATCCCTGAATTTTCTGGTGCAGGATTTAGGATAAGTTCAATCTGTTTTCCACTATGCAAGCCTACTCCTTGAAGATTGACAGGCTTCGCCAGAGTTTGTTGAGGAATTATTTTTTTTATCATACTATTTATTTTTTTCTAATCTAGATAATCGAGATTCTACAGAAGGCAGCTGTTTAAATATTGAATATGATTTATAATACGATTTATAATCAATTGCAGGTGTTCCTTGAATTACTGCTCCATCCGGAATATCTTTAATTACTCCCGTTTGTCCCTGGATTTGAACGCGATCACCCAAAGTAATATGCCCAGCTATTCCTACTTGACCTCCAATGACACAATGTGATCCTACTTTGGCAGATCCTGCAATTCCTGTTTGAGCTGCAATCACAGTATGTTCTCCAATTTCTACATTGTGTGCAATTTGCACTAAGTTATCTAATTTAACTCCTTTTTTTATTAATGTAGCTCCTAAAGTAGCTCTATCAATGGTTGTATTTGCCCCAATTTCTACATGATCTTGGACAATTACTTTTCCTAATTGGGGGATTTTTAAATAGCCATCTTTACCCTGAGGAGCAAAACCAAAACCATCTGAACCTATAACAACTCCAGAATGAAGAATGCAATGGCCTCCGATTTCTGTTTGATCTAAGAGAGTGACTCTTGGATGCAACAAACTATTTTTTTGAATACGGACATTCGAACCAATTATACTGTGAGCATGGATTTGAACACCTGCTTCGATTACTGTATTTGATCCGACACATACATGAGGACCTAAAAACACATCATCAGCCAATTGAGCTGAAGAAGCTACTACAGCAGTTTGATGGATCCCTTTTTCTTTTAATGCGATACTCTTTGACCATTCAATCATCAATTGGGTGAATGCTGAATAAGCATCATCAACCTTTATAAGTGTGGTTGTTATATTTTGAGGAACTTCTAAGCTTTTTGAAACAAGGACTACACTAGCTTTGGTTTTATCCAAATATTTGAAATATTTACTGTGAGCTAAAAAAGAGAGTGATCCCTCCTGGGCGTCTTCAATTTTGGAAAGACTGTCTATGAGTAGGTCAGAATTTCCAACTAGGGATCCGTTAAGTTTTTTTGCGATTTCTAAGGCAGTAAAATCCATCGTGCAAAAATAGGGATTTATACGGAATTATATGGCTTTGGATAACACAAATAATGCTTCACAACTGGGGTAGAAAATTGTTTGAAATCTAGATATTGTATTCTCTCGCTGATAGGAAATACATTCCCATTCCGATCTAGAATAATAATTTGAGATTCATCAGACGTATAGGTCTGGTTGGATATAGTTCCACTAAAGACAAAGTCATTTTCTGCATTTTTTTCAAAGAAAAGTGAATCTAAATGCTTTTTCTTTTTTTCAATTTCATCTTTAGAAAACACTTTTTCTTGAATTTTTATTTTCGGCAAACGTCTGTTGATTAATTGATCGGAAAGGGTTCGGAGTACTTCATCAGAATTTTGCCTCCAACTTTTTAGAAGTTGTAAAACATCCGCATCGTCTAAAGTCAAATAATGATTTAAGAGATCGATGCTGAGTTCACCATGCAGGTTGGAATTCAAAAAAGGGTACAAAATATGATTGTCTTCAAGTACTTCTTTTTTATGATCAACTAAAAATTGAAAACGTTCGAAGGTTTTTACTAGAAGAATTTCAGCAACTAAACTTGTTTTATGAAGATACACTTGCCAGTACATAAGTCTTCTAGCTAGTAGAAATTTTTCAAGAGAATGTATTGCTTTACTTTCAAAAACCAATCGTTCTTCTTGGACATTCATCATTGCGATTATCCTATCGGTATTGATATTTCCTTCTGTAACACCAGTATAAAAACTATCTCTTTTAAGATAATCCAATCGATCTACATCCACTTGTCCTGAAACCAATTGGTACATAAATTTCCTGTGGTATTTTCCAGTAAAAATTTGATAAGCAAGACTAAGTTTCCCCTCAAAATGATCATTAAGAATGGACATAACCCTTAAAGAGATCGTTTCATGACTTACCCCTTTAAGAAGCGCTTTTTCTGTAGCATGCGAGAATGGGCCATGACCTATATCGTGAAGTAAAATTGCAATCTGCATCGCCTCTTTTTCAGCGGAGCTTATTTCGATTCCTTTGCTTTTTAAGACTTCAATAGCCTTTTGCATGACATGCATTGCGCCAATTGCGTGTTCAAAACGAGTGTGATGTGCACCTGGATAAACTAAGCTAGAAAGTCCCATCTGAGAGATACGTCTCAGTCTTTGAAAAAATGGGTGATTGATCAGATTTAAAATCAAATCAGTTTCTATGGCAATAAATCCATAAATTGGGTCGTTAAATAAAGTATTCTTACGGTGCACCAGATTCGCCATAAATTTTAACAAAGATACTAAATGAATTTGATCAAAGTTTTATGGGTTGATGATGAGATTGAAATGCTTAAACCCCATTTTTTATTTCTTAAAGAACGAGGCTATGAAACAAGCCCTTGCACTAATGGTCTAGATGCTTTGGATTTAATTCAAAAGGAGACCTTTGACATCGTGCTTTTAGATGAAAATATGCCTGGACTCAATGGCTTAGAAACACTTGACGGAATTAAAAATATAAATCCTGATTTGCCGGTAGTAATGATTACCAAAAATGAAGAGGAACATATTATGGAAGAAGCCATAGGTGCCAAAATTTCAGACTATTTGATAAAACCTGTTAATCCCAATCAGATTTTATTGTCATTAAAAAAAATTCTCAACCACAAAACACTTATTGCAGACAAAACAACTCAAAATTATCAGCAACAATTCAAAGAAATTTCACTGTCTTTATCAAACTTAGTGACTCATGAAGATTGGATAGAACATTTTAAGAAATTAATGTATTGGGAGTTAGAACTTGAATCATTAGAAGACTCAAGCATGTTTGAAATTTTTGAGACCCAAATGAAAGAAGCCAATATTCAATTTGCGAAGTTTATAGAAACGTACTATGAAAATTGGATGAAAGGAAATTCGGGACCTGTTCTCTCCCATCAAGTTTTTCGAAAATTTGTTTTTCCGGAGTTAAATAAGCATCAACCTACGCTTCTCTTGATGATTGATAATCTGCGTTTTGATCAATGGCGAACAATTCAACCTGAGTTAAAAAAATATTGCAAAGTAGCGCGAGAAGAAACTTGTTTTAGCATTTTACCCACAGCAACTCAGTATGCAAGAAATGCTTTTTTTGCTGGTTTAACCCCTTTAGAAATGAGTAATAGATTTCCACAATGGTGGAAAAATGACATTGATGAGGGAGGAAAAAACGTACATGAGTTAGATTTTTTAAAAGCACAATGTGAACGTTTAGGAATGGAACTTCCTATTAGTTATCATAAAATAACACAATTGAATCAGAGTCAACAATTGATTAAAAATCTACAAAATCATACCCATGAAGGCTTGACGACTGTAGTTTATAACTTTGTGGATATGATTTCTCATGCAAAAACTGAGATGGAGGTCATTAAAGAATTGGCACCAGACAATAAAGCCTATCGTTCACTGACTTTGAGTTGGTTCAAAAATAGCCCTTTAAAAGATTTAATTAAAAAAGGCTGTGACTTAGGCTTTAAAATCCTGCTTACAACGGATCATGGTACTATTAATGTTGGAAATCCAAGCGAGGTTATTGGAGACAAAGAGACCAGTATTAATTTACGATATAAATCTGGAAAGAGCCTCACCTATGAATCTAAAGATGTTATTGCATGTAAATCTCCTCAAGATTATCAGTTGCCCTCCTTTTATGGGATTAACAGTAGTTTTGTTTTCGCAAAAAGTGATGCATATTTTATTTATAAAAACAACTTTAATCAATATGCGAAACTTTTTAAAAACACCTTCCAGCACGGCGGAGTATCTTTAGAAGAAATCATCATTCCTTTTGTTGTATTAAACTCTCGATAGCCCTACTTTTGTAGCATGAAATTGAGTTTTACGTTAGCTGAATTAGAAGGTGTTGCTGAGCAGCTAATAGCACATAGCCCAACAAAGGTAATTCGAATAGACGGCGATCTGGGGGCGGGTAAAACTACCCTAATAGCGGCTGCTGTGAAATTTCTCGGTGTTAAGGATCCCGCAAACAGTCCTACTTTTTCAATAATCAATACCTATGAAGGACATCTGGGACCTATTTATCATTTTGACTTTTATCGATTAAATCATCCTGATGAAGCCTTAGATATTGGATTGGAGGAGTATTTAGATTCTTCTTATCCTTGTTTTGTTGAATGGGGAGAGAAAGTTGCCCCTCACCTACCGTTGAAATACGATCATTTTACCCTAACCCAAGAGACCTCAGATTCACGAATACTTGAAAAAATTAATTCTTAAAAACATGAAAGTTCTCTATCGTTTAGGTTATTATTTGGGAGGTTTTTCCGTTGGTTTAATCCTTTTAGCTTTCATTTTAAATGGTAAAAAGACAAGTTGTAATTATACCCCTAATGCTCGAGTCATTGATAATTTATTGCAAAAGAAAATTGTGATATCACAGGAAGTGATTGATCAATTTCCACAACTTACAGACAGTATTGTAAAAGAGTCTATTCGAAAAGGAACAATCGATTTTTCAAAAAGTGATACTAAAAGAGATTCTTGTCGATTATATCATATTGAACTCTACAGAAGTGAAACGGCTTTTTTAAAGGTTACCAATTGTACAAAAATCGTCGAGATTATTTCTTTTGAGAGCCCTTAATTTTTCTTCTTCTTAGTCGTTCTTTTTGAATCAATTCCAATTCTCTTGGGGTTTGTCCTTGTACTGAGGTATTTTCTTCCGCTCTTCTAATCAGATAGGGAATAACTTCTTTTAGTGGCCCATAGGGCACATATTTGATAACATTATAGCCAGCATTTGCAATATTAAATGAAATATGGTCTGCCATACCATACAATTGAGAAAACCAAATTCTTCTGTCATCAGCTGGAAGCTTATTTTCTTTCATAAATTTTAAAACTCTTGTGACACTCTCTTCACTATGAGTACCAATAAAAAGTTCACAAAGGTTTAGGTTTGAGAGAATCTCTTCTAGCCCAGCGTTGAAATTTAGGTCTGTAGCCTCTTTTGAAATACAAATTGGAGAGGGATAACCGCGCTGATTTGAGCGATCATTTTCTTTCTCCATATAGGCTCCTCTGACCAGTTTTACCCCTAATTTAAAATCCTCATTTTTGGCGATGTCCATCAGCTCTTTTAAATAACCAAGCCTGTCTTTTCGATACATCTGTAGCGTGGTAAATATTAATGGCTGTTTTTTATTATACTGTTTCATAAGATCCAGAGCAATATCATCTATGGCCTTTTGCAACCATGATTCTTCAGCATCTATCAGTAAACGAATACGATTCTTTTTTGCTACAGAACAGCATTTATGAATTCGCTCAAGCATTCTTTCCCAAGCCAAGTTTTCACTTTCAGTGAATGCAATGCCTCCACTTTTTTTCTCGAAAAGCAGTACTTTTCCCAAACCTGTTGGCTTAAATACACTAAATGGGAGTGCCTTATTTTCTGATGCAATCAAAAGGGTATCAATGATTTTTTCAAGGTTGAGGTCCATACCAGCTTCAGACTTTTGCCCTTCTGCTGCATAATGCATGTAGGATTTTACATTAAAGCTTGCCAATTCATTTACGATTTTTATAGAATCCTGTTCTTCTGTTCCTGCACAAAACTGTTGGTAAACGGTTCTTCTTAGTAGTGAATTTAGGGGAAGCCCTAATCTTAAGGCGAGTAAAATTAATTCTCCCCCAAGACGAACAATTTTCTTTTTTGAAATAACTTTAAATAGAAAAAGGGCCCTCTTCAGTTCCTTGTCCGACTTCAACGCATATGCGGTTTTGGTGTCTTCGAATTGCATAATTTGAGACAAAAAAGGAATTAATTTTTATGTTGTAATAGTGGGACAAAACGAAAACGTCCAAAAGTTTCTTTATCGAAAGAAGTTGAAGATGTTTTGGTAAACCGAGTCATTAGTTGCTCTTTATCGCCTATTGGAATAATCATTTTCCCCCCTATTTTCAGTTGATTTAAGAGTTTTTTAGGTACTTCAGGTGCTCCTGCTGTGACTATAATTCGATCATAAGGAGCTTCTGCTTGAAAACCCAAATATCCGTCACCAAACAGATGTTTTTTGGGTCTTAATCCTAATTTAGAGAATAAACGTTGTGTTTTTTTGTACAAAAGTTGTTGGCGTTCTATAGTGTATACTAAAGGGGTTAACCCTAATAAAATAGCAGTCTGATACCCTGACCCAGTTCCGATCTCTAAAACCTTATCTGAAGGACCAACTTCCAACAATTGGGATTGATAGGCCACGGTATAAGGTTGTGATATGGTTTGATCAGCTGCAATAGGATATGCATTATCTTCATATGCAAAATTGACTAAGCTAGGATCCATAAATAAATGTCTAGGCACTGAAGTTATAACTTTCAATACAGCCTCATCTCTTATCCCTTTTTCTCTCAACTTTGAGACCAATTGATTACGTAATCCCTGATGTTTTGGTGTGTCTTCCATCGCAGACAAAAATAATGTAGTTTCTCTAATAATAAATATTTTGATTGTACTTTTGAAACAAAGGTCAAAACAATGCTTAAAATTGGAGTTTTTGGGGCAGGTCATCTGGGTAAAACGCATCTTAAAATTTTGGATGCTTCAGATGCTTACAATTTGGTTGGATTTCACGATCCTAATTCAAGTATTGTAAATACAATACGTTCTGAGAAAAACTATACTTACTTTGAGTCTGCTGAAGAACTTATTAAAGCGGTTGATGTAGTTGATATTGTTACTCCTACAATTGCACATTATGAGCTTGCAAAGATGGCGATGCAACATAAAAAGCATGTATTTATTGAAAAACCCATATCTAACAGTGTAGAGGAAGCAAAAAAACTTGTGCAATATGAACGCGATAATGGAGTTTTGGGGCAAGTGGGACATGTTGAGCGTTTTAACCCTGCTTTTTTAGCAGTTTTACCTTCTATAACCGAACCAATGTTCATTGAAACTCATCGTTTGTCAGAATTTAATCCCAGAGGTACGGATGTTTCTGTAGTTCTAGACCTTATGATTCACGACATCGATATTGTGTTGAGTGTAGTTAAATCTCCTGTCAAACATATCCATGCCTCAGGAGTTTCTGTAATAAGTGAAACCCCCGATATTAGTAATGCTCGCATTGAATTCGAAAACGGGTGTGTTGCTAATTTTACAGCGAGTAGAATCTCTTTAAAAAAAATGCGTAAGTCCCGATTTTTTCAAAAGAATGTATACATCTCCTTAGATTTTTTGACAAAAAAAGTTGAGCTTGTCAAAATGAAAGATATTGATCCCAATGCTAGTAAGGAAGAACTTGCGTTGCTTCTTACCAATGCTGAGGGAAAGAAAAAACAAATATATTTTGAGAACCCTGACATTCAAAGCACTAATGCTATTCAGGATGAATTGGAACATTTTGCCAAGTGCATCGAGAATAAGACAACACCATTGGTTTCATTGGAAGATGGTAAAAAAGCTTTAGAAGTAGCGTATCAAATCATTGAAAGAATTGGATATTAGTTTGCTTAAAATCCTTGTGGGAGCTCCCCTGCTCCTTGTCTAATTAATTCAAAAGGTTCTTTAGTAAGATCAAGTATAGTAGAGGGAATATTACTCCCGTAACCATCTGAAAGCATTAAATCAATATTGGCTTCCCAGTGTTCAAAAAGATTTTCCGGATCAGTAGTGTAGTCTAAGATCTCATCAGGATCGTGAAGCGAACTGGTGATCAAGGGTGAATCTAATAGAGGCAATAAGGCTTTTAAAACAGGGTGTTTCGATATCCTCACTCCAATAGTTTTTCTTTTTTGGAAGGGTTTTGGAAGTTTTTGTGCAGCATGCATAATTAATGCATAAGGCCCTGGAAGAAGCCGTTTAACCAACTTGAAGGTTTTAGAATTCATAGGAGCAACGTATTGAGATAACTCCTTAATATCTTGAAAAATAAAGCTGAAGGGTGCTTGCTCAAGTTTTACGCCTTTGATCTTCGCAAATCGATCCAGCCCTTTGCTATTTGAGCTAAGACAGCCAAGTCCATAAACCGTGTCTGTGGGGAAAATCACAATCCCTCCCTGGTTAAGTGTTTGTGCTGCTTCACTTAAGTGTCTTGGATTGGGTGTATCAGAATAGAACGTTTTGTAGGTTGCCATTTTAAGATTATTTGATTTTAAGTTTGGCAAACCGAAGTAAAAGGTTTTTGACACCAAAGCCTTTGAAAGCAATTACTGCTTTTTTATCATTACCATTCCCTTCTATTGACTGTACTATACCTGTTCCAAATCTTGCATGCTCCACTTCCATTCCTTCGATCAATTTAAGTGGTTCCTGATCTGATTGACTGGGTTTAATTTGATCAATTTCCCTCAATTTTTTCAATTGCGTAGGAGTTGGAGTCGTTATGGTTTTTTCTTTTGGACTGGGTTTTTTAAAAAATCTTTTTGGCTGACTTTCATTTTCGAATATAGAAGTATCCATCAAGGGCTTATACTGGTATGATTCTTTGGGCTTAATGCTATTGATGTATTTAGGATCAATTTCTTCAATAAAACGACTCGGCTCAGCATCGATTAATTTTCCCCAACGATACCTAGATAAGGTGTAAGAAAGAAAGGCACGTTCCTCTGCTCTAGTTAAAGCTACATAAAACAGCCGTCTTTCTTCTTCCAATTCTGATCTTGTATTTAGACTCATCGCTGAGGGGAATAAATCTTCTTCCATTCCAACGATAAAAACAAAAGGAAACTCCAAGCCCTTAGCTAGGTGAATAGTCATTAGAGCAACCCGATCACTATTAGGATCATCATCCTTATCTAAATCTGTAGCCAAGGCAACATCCTCCAAGAATTCTGAAAGACTCCCAGTAGCGTCTGCTAATTCTTCTTGACCCTCAATAAAATCACGCATTCCATTAAGAAGCTCTTCTACGTTTTCAATACGTGCAATACCTTCTGGTGTAGCATCTTTTTTAAGTTCCTGAACAAACCCGACCTTTTTTGTAACGAGATCTGCCATTTCAAAAGCATTTAAGGCTTCATTTTCTATCTGAAATCGCTGGATTAAAAGTGTAAAATCGGAGAGTTTTAAAAGTGTGCCTGCATTAAATTTTAAGTCTAGCTCTCTGGCTTTATTAATCGTTTCAAATAGCGAAAGATTGAACTGTTTTGAAGCTACAACCAATTTGTCGACTGTTGTCTGTCCTATTCCTCTGGCGGGATAATTAATGATTCGTTTTAAGCTCTCCTCATCTTTGGGGTTTACAATCAATCTCAAATAAGCCAGGATATCTTTAATTTCTTTTCGCTGATAAAAAGACAATCCTCCATAAATTCGGTAAGGTATATCCCTTTTTCTAAGTGCATCTTCCATTGCCCGAGATTGTGCGTTGGTTCGATACAGAATGGCGAAATCTGAATTCTTTCGTTGGGATTGCATTTTATGTTCAAAAATAGTCGAAGCTACATGTCTTCCTTCCTCAGCATCTGTTGAAAGCATGTTTAATTGAATCTGACTGCCCACATCATTAGCTGTCCAAACTACTTTATCAATTTTTGTTTGGTTATGATTAATGATTGAATTTGCAGCGTTTACAATTGTTTTTGTAGAACGATAATTTTGCTCTAATCTATATAAGGCTACATCATCGTAATCTTTTTGAAAGTTGAGGATATTATTGATATTGGCTCCTCGAAAGGCATAAATACTTTGTGCATCATCTCCAACTACACAAATGTTTTGGTATCGATCTGACAGTGCCCGAACAATTAGGTATTGAGAGTGGTTTGTATCTTGGTACTCATCTACCATAATGTATCGAAACCGATCTTGGTATTTAGCTAAAACATCTGGATGTCTATTTAGAAGTTCATTTGTTCTAAGTAATAAATCATCGAAATCCATAGCACCTGCTTTAAAACATCGATCTACATATTCTTTGTAAATGGCTCCCATTTCAGGGCGTTTGGACATGGCGTCAGCTTCTTGAAGGTCAGTGTCATTGTAATAGGCTTTCACAGTAATAAGACTGTTTTTAAATGCAGAAATTCGACTTCGGACTTGTTTGTATTTATAAATATCTTTATCCAATCCCATTTCCTTTATGATTGAAGCAATCAATCGATCGGAGTCTTGGGTATCATAGATGGTGAAATTTGAAGGAAAGCCTAGTTTTTCTCCTTCATGCCTTAGGATTCTTGCAAATACGGAATGAAATGTTCCCATCCAAAGATTCTTAGCTTCACTTTCTCCAACCAACTCTGCGATTCTCGACTTCATTTCACGTGCAGCTTTGTTTGTAAAAGTTAATGCCAAAATTGAAAATGCATCTACTCCTGATGCCATTAAGTTTGCAATCCTATAAGTGAGGACACGTGTTTTTCCAGAACCTGCACCAGCAATAACAATCAAAGGCCCCTCCTTGTGTAAAACCGGGTCTCGTTGTGCTTCATTTAAGGATTCTAGGAAGGTTTTTGGAACTTCTTTCATATCGCCCTTAAAAGTAGGGATAATCTATTTTCTCTCATCGATTAGACAAATTAATTATAAACATCTATATTTAAAAAAAAAACATTTTGAAATCAAATCTCTTATACTCACTGCTTTTTGTTTTTGGATATACAGCTATCCTTTTTGCACAAATCAATCCAAATCATTTTAATGATGTCGAGTCTAAACTCATTGAGTGGAGACATCATATTCATGAAAACCCAGAACTTTCTAATAGGGAGTTTAAAACAGCCGAGTATGTTGCTAAGCATCTAGAATCACTTGGTATTGAAGTACAGACTGGAGTGGCACACACTGGTGTTGTAGGCTTACTAAAAGGAAACAAAAAAGGAAAAGTAGTAGCCTTAAGAGCTGACATGGATGCCCTGCCCGTAGTTGAGCGAAATAATCTTCCTTATAAATCAAAAGTTAGGTCGATATTTAATGGTCAAGAAACTGGAGTTATGCACGCCTGCGGTCACGATACTCATGTAGCCATTTTGATGGGAGTCGCTGAGGTACTCTCAAAGAATAGAAATTTTCCAGGAACTATTAAGTTCATCTTTCAACCAGCTGAAGAAGGCCCACCACCAGGAGAAAAAGGTGGGGCAAAATTAATGGTTGAAGAAGGAGTACTTGAAAACCCTAAAGTAGATGCAATCTTTGGATTGCACATAAACTCGGGAACCCATGTAGGTAAAATAACTTATAAACCAGGAGGAATGATGGCTGCCTCTCAACGTTTTGTGATCAATGTAAAAGGGAAACAAGCGCACGGTTCTACACCTTGGCAAAGTGTGGACCCAATCGTAGCAAGTGCACAAATCATTAACGGGTTACAAACTATAATTAGTCGTGAATCTCAACTTACTAAAGAAGGAGCTGTTATTTCAGTTGGATCAATCCATTCTGGGATTCGGTTTAACATCATTCCTGAAAGTTTAGAAATGATAGGAACCATCAGGACTTTGGATCGTGATATGAAAGAATTAATCAGGACAAGGATGGAAGAAATGGTTCCTGCTATTGCGAAAGCCTTTCGTGCAGAAGCAACTATTGATATTCAAGACGGTGCAGATATTACTTTCAATAATGAATTGTTGACTAAAAAAATGATTCCAACTTTACAACGAGTTGCAGGAGAAAAAAACGTAATAGAAATTAAAGCCATTACAGGAGCTGAAGACTTTTCCTACTTCCAAAACGAAGTTCCAGGACTTTTCTTTTTTCTAGGAGGAACACCCTTGAGTATGAAAGAAAGCGAAGCTCCTTCTCATCACACCCCTTCTTTTGAAGTAGATGATGCTGGAATGAAACTAGGTGTTGAGGCGTTGAGTAATTTAGCTGTAGATTATCTTAAGATGAATTAAGCGCTTTATCTCTGGCATATTCCCAGCCTTGTTGCCACCATTCTTTCATTTGTTCTTTATTGAAAATCAAGGAATTTGTTGTGAGAATTTTTGGTGTGTAGAACATTCGAATAGAAGTGTTGTTGTCCTGAGCCACCAATTTACCTATATGCATATTTTGAGATTCAATGCGGTCTGAAATAAAACCAAAAATAGAGCCTAAAGTATTAAATGGATTTCTGGAGTGTACCCGATTGGTTTGTTGAAATTCAGTATTTAAAAGAATTGCATCGACATGTGTTGCTCCCATAGAAATGGCTTTTTCTATAGGAATGACACATCCCAATCCTCCGTCTGCATATTCACAATTGTTTTTGGTAACTAGGCTCATAAATGGAACATAGTTACAAGATATCCATACCCAGTCTAAAAAATCGGAATAGTCACAATCTTTTAATTTTTTGAATTCAACTGAATTTACGGTAAGATTTGAAACACAAACGACCACTTCTTTTTCACTTTTTTGTAAAGCATGAAAATCTTTTAAACTGATCTGTTGCTCAATTAATTTTCTCAAATTATGACTTTCTCCAAAAGTTTTACTTCCACGAATAAAATTCATTAAAACATTCATATGATTAATTTTTATTCGCTCCTCTCCTTTTCGATTAACAACAAGAAAAGGGTTGCTGCTAAAAATACTGGACTGATTCACCTGGGTATATGATTCTTTTAGAGTCTCAATTTTATTGAGTGCCAAATGTGACACTAATAGGCTTCCTGTAGAAGTCCCCAAAAACAAATCATAGGACTGTTTTTCTTCTTCCAATAAGTATTGGGTAATGCCACCGGCAAAAGCCCCCTTACTTCCTCCGCCTGAAATTACTAGTGCACGCATGTCTCTATATTGGGGTTTACTAATTAAATTTACACCCTGAGTCGTTGGGCTAAAAATAAAAAATATTATGGATGTTATGCAAACACCGTTGGTTTATTTAAAAGGAGTGGGTCCAGATCGTGCTCGTTTGCTAAAGGAGGAATTGCAACTCGTCACCTTTCAAGATTTATTGCATTTTTTTCCAAACCGTTACATCGATCGAAGCCGGTTTTACAGTATTGGAGAATTGCCAAGAACGAATGCTGAAATACAAATCAAAGGGAAGGTTACATCCATTAATTTTATTACTCAAAAGAGGGGAAAACGGATGGTTGCTCAGTTTGAAGACGAGACTGGGAGTATGGAATTAGTTTGGTTTCGAGGACATCAGTGGATTCGTGAGCTCCTCAAAATAAATGAGACTTATGTTGTATTTGGCCGGCTAAACTGGTTTAAGGGTAAAGCCAGTATTCCACATCCTGAATTTGAGTTGGAATCAATTTTTCAGCAGAGTGCAAAAATGCTTTTTTATCCCATTTATTCATCTTCGGAAAAACTCATAAATAAAGGGGTTTCACAAAAAGTACTCCAAAAACTAATGACCAGTCTTTTAGAAACAAAAAGCAATGCTTTTTCAGAGACTCTTCCAAAACATTTATTAGATCAATTTAAGCTTATTCCTAAAGATGATGCTTTGAGACAAGTCCATTTTCCAATTTCTCAACACCTATTAAGTAGGGCTCAGATGCGATTAAAATTCGAAGAGTTTTTTTACATGCAAATGCAATTGGTTTTAAAAAATGTACAACGAAAACAAAAAATTAAAGGGCATGTTTTTGAAAAAATTGGAATTAATTTTCATCAGTTTTTTGAGAAGCACCTCACATTTGAATTGACCAAAGCTCAAAAACGTGTTGTGAAAGAAATACGAATGGACATGGGCACAGGAAGACAGATGAATCGTTTGCTTCAAGGAGATGTAGGTTCTGGGAAAACTATTGTAGCGCTCCTTTTAATGCTTATCGCCATAGACAATGGATTTCAAGCTTGTTTAGTTGCTCCAACAGAAATTCTTGCTCAGCAGCATTATCATTCGCTTTCAGAACAGTTGGAGGCCCTTCAAATCCCCGTTGCACTTTTAACAGGAAGCACCTCTAAAAAAGAACGTCAAGCCTTACACGAAGGACTAAATAATGGGAAAATCCCCATACTCATTGGAACGCACGCTGTACTTGAAGATACTGTTCAATTTAATAAATTGGGACTAGCTATAATTGACGAACAACATCGTTTTGGGGTAGCTCAACGCTCTAAACTTTGGAAGAAAAACGAACTTCCACCCCATATTTTAGTCATGACAGCAACACCGATCCCTCGAACACTTGCTATGAGTGTATATGGTGACTTAGACCTTTCAGTAATTGACGAACTTCCACCAGGAAGAAAAAAAATTAAAACATTACATCGAACGGATTCGAATAGACTTAAAGTTTTTGCTTTTGTGAAAGAACAAATTGCTTTAGGAAGACAAATATATGTAGTGTATCCTTTGATTCAAGAATCCTCAAAATTAGACTATAAAGATTTGATGGATGGCTATGAAAGCTTATCTAGAAGCTTTCCCCTCCCCGATTATCAGATCAGTATTGTTCACGGACAAATGAAGTCCGAGGACAAAGCATATGAGATGCAACGCTTTATTGATGGGAAAACTCAGATTATGGTTGCAACAACAGTCATTGAGGTTGGTGTAAATGTTCCCAATGCCTCTGTCATGATCATTGAAAGTGCTGAACGCTTTGGTTTATCGCAATTACATCAATTAAGAGGACGTGTGGGTAGAGGTGCAGATCAGAGTTACTGTATTCTTATGACAGGACAAAAACGTAGTCAAGAATCCCAAATACGAATGGAAACCATGGTAAAAACTAATGATGGTTTTCAAATTGCTGAAGTAGATTTAAAACTTAGAGGCCCTGGTAATATTATGGGGACTCAGCAAAGTGGAATTCTTCAGTTTAAAATTGCAGATATAATCAAAGATCAATCTCTACTTAAGGCTGCACGTGAAAGTGCCTTAAAGATCTTAAAAGAAGATCCGTCACTCAAACATCCTGATCATCAATGTATTAAAAAAACACTTGCCGCTTTAAGCTTTGATTCTAATATTTGGAATTTCATAAGCTGAATATAGCGGGATAGATTCTTATATTTGCTACAACTTATTTAAATTTTACTTTTTTGAAAATATCTCATAACTGGTTAAAGCAGTTCATTAAAATAGACCTATCAAAAGAAGAGATTAGTGTTATGCTAACAGATCTTGGTCTTGAAGTTGAAGGAATGTCCAACTACGAAAGTATCAAAGGAGGCCTCGAAGGAGTTGTCGTTGGGGAAGTGTTAAAATGTGAACAACATCCTAATGCAGATCGACTAAAGAAAACAGAAGTCCTTTTGGGGGAAGATGAAATAGTTCCTATTGTTTGTGGAGCACCTAATGTAGCTAAAGGTCAAAAAGTTTTGGTAGCTACGGTAGGTACTTTTTTAAATTTTCAAGATGGAACTGAGGTTAAAATAAGTAAAAGTAAAATACGAGGAGAAGTCAGTATGGGAATGATCTGTGCTGAGGATGAGTTAGGGCTTGGAGATAATCATGACGGAATTTTGATTTTAGATGATGATCAAGTTCCTGGGACACCAGCTTCAGCAATTTTTGAAATCGAGAAGGATACCATTTATGAAATAGGATTGACTCCTAACCGAGCTGATGCTATGAGCCATATGGGCGTTGCTCGAGATCTTAAGGTTTTATGCATGTTAAGAGGGATTCCTTTTGAATGGTCTGTCCCTGAAACATCTTCTTTTCATGTAGATAACACTCAAAATACTATTCCAATAGAAGTACTGGATGCAGAAAAATGCTCACAATACTATGGATTAACTCTTTCGAATATTCGCATTGGTACCTCTCCACAATGGCTAATAAATCGATTAAAAGCAATTGGAATAAACCCAAAAAACAATGTTGTTGACATTACAAACTATGTAATGCATGAACTGGGCCAGCCTCTTCATGCTTTTGATGCCAGCAAAATAAACCAAAAAATTGTTGTAAAAACATTTTCAAAAGATACTTCATTCACAACTCTAGACGGAATTGAAAGAAAGTTAAGCGAACAAGATTTGATGATTGCAGATGCAACCCAGCCGCATTGTATTGCGGGTGTTTTTGGAGGAAAAGATTCTGGAATAGATGAAGAAACAACTACTGTTTTTCTAGAAAGTGCATATTTTCATCCTGTAAGTATTCGAAAAACGGCCAAATTTCATGGACTCAATACTGATGCATCCTTCCGATTTGAAAGGGGGATTGATCCTGAGATTGGAATTATGGCATTAAAACGTGCCGCAATTTTGATTAAACAACTAGCTGGAGGAGAAGTTTCTAGTGAAATTCAAGAGTTCACAAAGCCTCTTGGCGAAGCTGTACAGATTTTCTTGAGCTTTGAAAAGATTGAAAAAACTATTGGACAACCTCTGGAAAAAGAAGAATTAAACAACATACTAAATGGTTTAGATATCAGTATCGTAAATGTTTCTGAATCTGGTATTGGAATGACAATTCCTAGGTACCGCGTTGATGTTACTCGCCCAGCAGATGTAATAGAGGAAATTCTTCGTGTATATGGTTATAATCGCTTGATAGAAAAACCTCTGGTATTTGAAGCAAATCCATCCTATCAATGGAATACGATCCACAAAATTGAACAACATATAGCCAATAAACTTTCGGGATTAGGATTTTTAGAAACCTTAAATAACTCTTTGAGTTCTCCCGATTATTCAGTTGATTTTCATGAGGCAGTTACACTAGTAAATCCTCTTGGAAAAGAACTTTCTAAATTGCGTCAAACACTTATTTATCAGGCATTAGAAGTCGTTTCTTTTAATTTGAATAGACAAAACAAACGTCTTAAACTCTATGAGTTTGGATCTATTT
Source organism: Flavobacteriaceae bacterium (assembly GCA_017851655.1). Classification (GTDB taxonomy): domain Bacteria; phylum Bacteroidota; class Bacteroidia; order Flavobacteriales; family Flavobacteriaceae; genus MS024-2A. Next base: position 35,408 of record JAFMMH010000003.1, on the reverse strand, counting down.
ACGGGAAATTAGAGGATGAATTTATCGAAGAAAAGCATTTAAGCATCACTCTATCTGGTGATATTTATAATGAACATTGGGAAACAAATAGTCAACCTGATCCTTTTTTCTATTTCAAAGGAATCTTCGTAGAGCTTTTAAATAGTTTAGGTTACACCAAATTGAATTTTACAGAAACAGAATCTTCTTATTTCGAGACCGCTTTTTCTATTGTGGCAAACAATAATCAATTAGGTGTTTTTGGGATAGTGTCCTCTACTTTAAAAAATAAATTTGGTATTGATCAAGATGTTTACCTAGCTGAACTTAATTGGGAATTACTAACAAAAAATGCCTTTTCTAAGTCAATTAAATATAATGAGGTGGCGAAATTTCCCCAGATGCGTCGTGATTTTGCTTTGCTTGTCGATAAAGAGGTTCGCTTTGAGTCGCTTGAGGAAATTGCTTTTAAAACAGAACGGAAAATTTTACAAAAAGTTAATCTTTTTGATGTTTATGAGGGGAAAAATCTACCCAAGGGTAAAAAATCTTACGGTATCAGTTTTACCTTTCAGGACAAAAGTAAAACCCTCACTGATAAACAAGTAGAAAAAATTATGGAAAAGCTACTCAAAAACTTCAAGGAAACTTTTAATGCAGAATTGCGTTAGACACTTATTTAAGTTAAAGCTTTAAATTAGGAATATTTATTTCTATTTTTGTGTAAATGATCTTGAAAAATGAAGCTGAATTTACTCCCAAAAACGAATATAGAAGAAGTACTGATTAAAGAACGTCTCAAAGGTTTTCATCCTAAGGATACTTATCAGTCCGTTGAAGATCTAATTCACGAATTGGATATTAAAACACAAAATGATTTTATTTTTGACAAACTTGAAACCAAAAATATTTTCCATTTAAATGATATCAAAAATGTATGTATTTCATATAGATTACGTTTTTTAGACATTAAATACTTTAAGGGAGAGCTTCCAGAAAGCGCCCATGAAGCAATTGAGATGTTGGAAGAAAAACATGATACCATTCTTTCAGATTATAAAATTATGGCTCCCTCAGTCCTTTTTCGTTTAGCAAAACAAGATGATCCTTTGCTATTTGTTCCAATGGGCAATCAATATTATTACCTTGTTCACAAATGGGGAAATGATCTCCAACCAATGCGAAAACTTCTGATGTGGCCTTTTAGAAATATTTGGAATTTATTATTGACCTTACTGGGCATAAGTTGGATTGCTACGGAATTTACACCGATGTCAATTTTTACAAAAACTCCCGATTCTGCTTCCTATTGGATGCTCTTCTTCTTCATGTTTAAAGCCATCGCCTCAATTGTTTTATTTTACGGTTTTGCTTTGGGTAAAAATTTTAATCCTGCCATTTGGAACAGTAAATACAATAAATCGTAATTCTGTACTATGTCCCAAACTTATAAAAAATTATTTTCAGGAAATGCCATAGACGTAGACCGCGTCTTTAATTCACTCTCTACAATTGAAATTGTCCCAGTCATAAAAGATCAAGCTGAGTCTGCTCGACTGGCTGGATTTGGTGCATTTTACACCGACAAAGAATTGTGGGTTCATCAAGATGAATTCAATAAGGCTCAGGAGCTTTTAAATACACTTGATCTTTAAAATTGTTTTCATACATTTAGAGGGAATTGAATTAAACTAAATTATGCAATTTTTAATATTCATTGCCTTTACCTTAATAGTAGGTATTGTAGCATATATCGCTACTAAAAACACAAACGAACAAACAGAAGACGGATATTTTTTAGGTGGTCGAAGCCTCACAGGTCCGGTTATTGCCGCATCTTTATTATTAACGAACCTTTCTACAGAACAACTCGTAGGACTTAACGGTTCAGCGTATAATGAGGGTATTCTGGTAATGGCTTGGGAAACATTAGCTGCAATAGCTATGGTAGTAACAGCGGTTTTACTTTTACCTCGCTATCTGAAAGGGGGAATAACAACTATCCCTCAATTCCTCGAGCGTCGTTATGACACCATGACCAAATCGATTACATCTGGATTGTTTTTGAGCGGATATGTGGTCGTTTTATTACCTATTGTATTGTATTCAGGTGCTATAGCCTTGATTGGAATGTTTGATCTCAATAATTTATTTCAAATGAATCAAAGCCAAACACTCGTGCTTACAGTATGTTCTATTGGTGTGATTGGCTCTATTTATGCAATTTTTGGTGGACTCAAGGCAGTAGCTGTTTCAGACACCGTAAATGCAATAGGACTTCTGGTTGGAGGTTTAATGATTCCCATTTTTGGTTTAATGTATATTGGAGATGGAAGTATGGCGGCTGGAATCGAAGCTCTTTATGCTAATGATCCAAATAAATTTAAAGCGATGGGAGCTTCAGACTCCGCAGTTCCTTTTAGTACTTTGTTTACAGGGATGGTGCTTGTTCAACTATTTTATTGGGGTACAAATCAAGCGATTATTCAAAGAGCCTTAGGAGCAAAAAACTTAGTTGAAGGTCAAAAAGGGCTAATTTTAGCTGCATTTATCAAAATTTTAGGTCCCTTAATTGTTGTTTTACCCGGACTTATTGCATACTATATGTTTGGTGATACTTTAGATGCAAGTCAAGCAGATCTGTCTTACGGAATGCTTGTAAACAAAGTTTTGCCTCCTGTTTTATTAGGGTTTTTTGCTGCTGTCTTGTTTGGCGCTATACTTAGTTCATTTAATTCCGCTTTGAACAGTTCAGTAACTCTTTTTGGTCTCGATATCTACAAACAATACATTAATAAAGAAGCCTCTGAAAAACAGGTGGTTCGTGCAGGTAAGGGATTTGGGATTGGCTTGGCAATTTTATCTATGGTTATAGCACCTACAATTGCAAATGCTCCAGATGGCCTTTTTGGTTATTTACAAGAAATCAACGGATGTTATACTACCCCAATTTTAACCATTATTCTTGTAGGCTATCTAACCAAGTATGTGCCTGCAATTGCTGCAAAAGTAGCTATAGTTGTAGGAGTAATTTTATACTCTTTCAGTCAATTTTTTCTAAAAGATTATGTTATCGATAATGGAGGAGAATATCCACACTTTTTACATATGATGGCGATATTATTTGTGTTCAATATTGGACTAATGCTTTTAATTGGAAAACTGAAACCAAGAGCAGAGGCATATGTTCAAAATTATACCGAACAAGTTGATATTACCCCTTGGAAGCCAGTAAAATTGATGGGGATTATAATCACTGTAATAGTAATAAGCACCTATTTTATTTTTGCTTAAAAACTATTGATACATCTTTTCTCTTAGCTCTTTGATTTTAGGATCGGTCATATATTCATCAAAAGTCATATGACGATCTATCATTCCATTTGGAGTTAATTCAATAATTCGATTTCCTAATGTTTGGGCAAAAGCATGATCACTTGTACTACAGAGCAAAGTGCCTTTGAAGTTTTTTAATGAATTATTAAAAGCCGTAATTGATTCTAAATCTAGATGATTTGTTGGTTCATTCAGCACCAATACATTTGCCCGTTCCATCATCATTTTAGAAAGCATACAACGAACTTTTTCTCCACCAGAAAGGACATTGGACATTTTCAAAGCCTCTTCTCCACTGAATAGCATTTTCCCTAAAAAACCTCTTAAGAAGACTTCTTCACGCTCCTCTTCTGTTTTTGCATATTGACGTAACCAATCTACCAGAGAGACTGGAGATTCAAAAAAGGCATCATGATCTACAGGCAAATACGCTTGTGAGGTTGTAACACCCCAAGATATATTTCCTGAAGTCGCTTTAGATTCTCCCATTAGAATGTCATAAAAGGCTTCAATGGCTCGCGTGTCTTTAGAATGTACGATTACTTTATCTCCTTTTGCCAGATTAAGGTTTACATTTTTAAATAAAGAAGAACCGTCCTGACTAAGAGAGAGTTGCTCAATGTTTAAAATTTGATCTCCTGCTTCACGCTCTTGATCAAAAATTAAGGCAGGATAGCGTCTGCTTGAAGGCTTGATTTCTTCTAAATCCAATTTGTCTATCATTTTTTTTCGAGAAGTAGCCTGTTTTGATTTGGCTACATTGGCAGAAAAACGAGCAATAAACTCTTGCAATTCCTTTTTCTTTTCTTCTGCTTTTTTATTTTGCTGGGTTCTTTGTCGCAGAGCTAATTGGCTCGACTCATACCAAAAGGTATAGTTTCCCGAAAAGTGATTTATTTTACCGTAATCGATGTCTGAAATATGGGTACAGACCGCATCAAGGAAATGCCTATCGTGTGAAACTACGATGACGGTATTGTCATAATTTGCTAAAAAGTTCTCCAACCACATGATTGTATCATAATCCAAATCATTTGTTGGCTCATCCATAATAAGCACATCAGGATTACCAAACAAAGCTTGGGCAAGAAGCACTCGTACTTTTTGTTTTCCGTCCAAATCACTCATCAATTGGTAATGCAATGCTTCAGCTATCTCAAGATTTGAAAGCAATGCAGCAGCTTCACTATCTGCATTCCATCCATTCATTTCCTCGTATTCCATCTGTAAAACTCCGACCCGCTCACCATCAGCATCTGAAAAATCTGGTTTGGCATAAAGGGCATCCATTTCAGATTTAATTTTAAATAGATTGATATTTCCTCTCAGCACTGTTTCTAGAACGGGTACCTCGTCATATGCATTGTGGTTTTGCTCTAAAACAGACAATCGTTTTCCTGGCTCTAAATGTACACTCCCAGAGTTGGCGTCTTGTTTTCCGGAAATGATTTTTAAAAAAGTTGATTTTCCAGCACCATTCGCACCTATAATTCCGTAGCAATTTCCAGGTGTAAAGCTGACATTTACCTCATCAAACAATATACGTTTCCCAAATTGAACTGAAAGATTTGAAACCGATAACATATTTTTTTCTTTTAAGCTGCAAAATTACACAAAACCTTGTGAGGTATTTAACGACATTGCATATTTTTTAAAGCCCAAAAATTGTATTTTTAACGTATGAATAAAGCGATAGTATACTTATTCTTGTCTTTGGGTTTCGTTTTTTCTTGTACCACCAAAAAAACACCAACTAAACGGATCTTTTTTGGAGGGCAAATCATCAACCCTTCCTCCAGAACCGTGACCTTATATCAGGGCAATAACCAAGTAGAAATGTTTCAATTGGACGAGCAATTGCGTTTTCAAAAGAGATATGATTCTCTTGCCAATGGAATATTCAAACTGGAACACCTCCCAGAATATCAAACACTCTTATTAGAAGAAGGTGACAGCCTTTGGGTACGAATTAATGCTGCAGCCTTTGATGAATCTATAGTTTATTCTGGTTCTGGTGCATCAAAGAATAATTTTTTAATGGAATTGTTTTTAAGACAAGCAGCCGAAAATCAATATCTTTCCTCAAAATACTCAAGTGACAAGGAAGTATTCAGCCAATTACTTGACTCCATGCTCCTTGAAAAAAAGAATCTATGGATTGGAATGGATTCTCTCAACACCCTCTCACCTATTGCTCAAAAAGTAACCCAAGCCGCTTATATTTACCCCTATGCAACAATTCGGGAACGTTATGCATTGCTCAGGGGCTCTAAATGGACCAATGCAGAGGATAGTCTTTATTTTGGATTTCGTAAATATTTAAACTACGCAGATAATGATTTGGCTTTTTTCGATCCTTACATCAATTATATACTCAACTTCATTAATAAAACCTCATTAAAGCAAGGGGAGTCCTTTTTTAAAATTAAAAAAACTACTGACTTTAACATAAGGAGATTAGAAGTATTGGATCAATACATCAATGGTAAGATGTTAAGAAATAATCTTGCACGTGCGATTGCATTTGAGGAAATATTAACTTTTGAAAATCACACTCAACATGAACGGTTTTTACAATTTTACGCTACAGTAAACACCTCCCAATTGTACCTCGCTGAGGTATTGAATTTGCATAACGATATCAGTAGTATGGAGCCAAAAAAGCCTCTACCCGAAATATTATTGCAGAATGCTGAACGTGAAACGATCACTAGCACATCATTGGCAAATGAAAAAACAACGGTAATCTATTTCTGGTCGCAGACACAAATGAATCATTATAAAAACACGCTGAAGCGAGTCAAGACTTTTAAAAAGAAATATCCGAATATTCGATTTGTTGGAATCTGCATTCAACCGTTTAATACCATGGTAGATGAAGTTCAAAAAATTATGGAAGTCGCCAAAGAAGATCAATTTGCACTAACTAGTTTTGAAAATGCCAGTAAAGCTTGGGTGTTAACCCTTCTCAATAAAGCCATTATCATTGACCCCAAAGGGAGACTCATTGAGGGTTTTGGCAATTTTTCAGATGCTGATTTTGAATCTCTTTTGATCGATCTTAAATAACTAAAATCTTAATTTCCTTTTTTATGATCTGCTAAGAATTGTGCTAAACCAATGTCAGTTAATGGATGTTTCAACAACCCTTTGATTGCAGATAAAGGACCAGTCATTACATCGGCACCGATTTTAGCGCAATTTACTATATGCATGGTATGACGTACAGAAGCGGCTAAGATTTCCGTTTCAAAAGCGTAATTATCATACACCAATCTGATGTCTTCAATCAAATCCAATCCATCTGTTGAAACATCATCTAAACGTCCAATAAAAGGAGACATATAAGTCGCTCCTGCTTTTGCTGCAAGAATTGCTTGACCTACAGAAAAAATCAAAGTACAATTGGTTTTGATACCGGCATCTGAAAAATACTTTAAGGCTTTTACTCCGTCTTCTGTCATTGGAATTTTAACAACAATCTGAGGATGAAGAGCTGCTAGAGCTTCTCCTTCACGAACCATTCCTTCAAAATCGACGGCGATAACTTCCGCAGAAACATCCCCATCAACAATTTCACAAATATCCACATAGTGTTTTAAAATATTGTTGGTACCTGTGATTCCTTCTTTTGCCATCAGGGAAGGATTAGTGGTAACTCCATCTAATACTCCAAGCGCTTGAGCTTCACGGATTTGATCTAAATTTGCTGTGTCAATAAAAAATTTCATAGTGGCAGTGTTATAATTTATAATGGTTCATTAAAAGTTTTTCAAAGATACGACTTGGAAGAAGGGTTTTTAAAACTCCAGAAAGTTTTTGTAAAGGAGCTCCTACTTTATAGCGTACTTTAGGTTTTTTGGTTTTTATAATTTCTTCAATTGTTCTCACAATATGATTAGGGTCTATTCCCTTATCTACATGTTCATTTATTTGATCTAAACTGAACTTATACATTTCAAAGTAGGGTGATTCTTTATCTAATGGAGCATAATGCCTTCTTTGAGCAATGTTTGAAACAAAGTCGCCTGGAGCCAAATTACATATTCTAATTCCAAACGAATGGGATTCTAATCTTATGGATTCTGACATGCGTTCAAGAGCAACTTTGGCTGCTGAATAGGCTCCTCGAAAGGGTAAACCCATATCTGCTGCTATAGATGTTATATTTATTATTAAACCTTTCTTTTGCTTTCTCATTTGAGGCAAAACAGCTTGAATCATGCGCATTGGTCCAAAACAGTTGATTTCGAAATGATCTTTTACATCAGTTAGATCAATTTCTTCCATGGGACCTGTAATTCCTACACCGGCATTATTGATCAGAATGTCCAATCGACCGGTTTGATTTAGGACGCTTTCAACACAACTTTGAATACTTACTGGATCAGCATTTTCTAAAAAAAGAAAAGGAAAAGGAAATTGTTTTTCATATTTTTCGGGATTCCTACTAGTACCAAAAACTACGTAGCCGTTTTTATGCATATGAAGAGCGGTAGCTAGGCCTAAGCCAGAGGAAGCTCCTGTTATTATAACTACTTCAGACATTCTAGTTGGAATTAATAAAAAAGGGCAAGCGACCCACATCACACCGCTACAACCATCTACCCTTGCTGCGTTCCCACCCTGGGGGATTCGACAGGAGCTGGTTGTGTAGGACTTGCCCGTAGCAAAGATAAGCCCTTCGGTTGAGTTCAACAATCATTTTAATTGCTTAATTTTGAAATGACTTGATTTTAACAATTCGATTAATTTGCCCATGAAAACCTTCCTTTATTTTTCGATTCTTATTTTTTTAATGAAATGTGGAGGCTCAGATCTTCCTAAGTTTAAAATTTTAACAGGCATCAAGGCCAACAAAGCTGTTTGGGGAGACACCCTCAATTTAAAAATTAATAAAATCCCTGAAGGAGCAGAAGTTACTTATTATCTAAACGATCTACCCATTAATAAAACACACATTTTAACCAATGAACCTTTAGGGATGCATTCACTCAAAGCTTTGATTAAAACTGATAATCAGTCATTTGAAGAGACTACAACCTTAACATTACTTGCTCCAAATCCTCCTAAATTATTTTCTTACGAGCTAATCGAGACGTATCCGCACGATATTACGGCGTATACCCAAGGACTTGAATTTGACGGAGAACTATTATATGAAAGTACAGGACTGAATGGAAAGTCCAGCTTAAGAATAGTGGACTATAAAAACGGAACTCTCATTGAAAACAAACCTTTAGACACTAATTTCTTTGGAGAAGGACTTACAGTTCTGGATGGCAAGGTAATTCAGTTGACATGGAAAGCAATGAAAGGATTTGTTTACAGTAAAGGAACCCTTGAAATGCAAAAATCTTTTCCATATAATGAGAGCAAAGAAGGCTGGGGATTAAGTAACGATGGAAGTTCTCTTTATAAATCAGATGGAACACACCACATCTGGACTTTAGATGCTCAAACGTATGAAGAACAGGCTAATATCCAAGTAATGACTCATAAAACATCCTTGAAAAACTTAAATGAATTGGAATGGGTTGATGGAAAAATTTACGCCAATACCTATCAATTTGAAAAAGATGTTGTCGTCATTATTGATCCTAAGAGCGGAGCAGTAGAGGGAGTTGTCGACTTTTCAGGGTTAAAAGAACTGGTTACACAGCATCCACAACTCAATGTCTTTAATGGTATTGCTTACCATCCAGGCCGTAAAACTTTTTTTGTAACGGGTAAAAACTGGGACAAACTCTTTGAAGTTAAGATTTTTCCTAAAGAATGAGCCCCTACTCTATTTCTACAAAGGTACTCCCAGAACACATCGATGACTTAGGTCATGTAAACAATGTTCAATACCTCAATTGGGTACAAGATGCTGCACACGCACATTGGGAGGTGTTAACTAAAAATTATGAGAACACCCTCGGAATTTGGGTTGTTAGGAGTCATACTATTACTTATAAAAACCCTGCTTTTGTAGGAGATTTAATCACCCTTAAGACATTTGTGAAACAAAGTCGAGGCGCACTTTCAGAACGTATTGTAGAAATATACAAAGCAGACCACCAGCTTTTGGCTCAGTGTAGTACGCAATGGTGCTATTTAAATAAAATTTCAGGTCAGATGGAAAAAATCCCAAAAACTATTCTGGATATGTTTGAATCTTAATAGTTAAATAAGGCTCTTCCTTTCATCAAAGCGTGTACCTCTTTAGCTACAATATCGAGTTCGTTGGTATCTTCATGATTATTAATCACGCGATCAATTAGGCTGACAATTGTTTCCATATCTTCTTCCTTTAAACCTCGTGTAGTAATGGCAGCAGTTCCTACTCGGATTCCAGAGGTTACAAAAGGAGATTTATCGTCAAAAGGAACCATGTTTTTGTTGGCAGTTATTTCAGCTTTTACAAGAGCGATTTCAGCATCTTTTCCTGTAATATTTTTATTTCTCAAATCAATCAACATCATGTGATTATCCGTACCCCCTGAGATCAAATGATATCCTCTTGAAACAAATGCAGCGGCCATAGCTTGGGCATTATTTCGTACCTGTTGCATGTACGTTTTAAAAGAAGGTGCAAGTGCTTCGGCAAAGGCAATTGCTTTTCCAGCAATAACGTGCATCAGAGGCCCTCCTTGATTACCTGGAAATACTGCCATATTCAATAAATGGGACATTTTCTGAGGGGTGCCATTTTTTAAGGTTAATCCAAAAGGATTGTCAAAATCTTGTCCCATTAAAATAAGACCTCCACGAGGTCCTCTTAGAGTTTTATGAGTTGTTGTAGTAACTACATGGCAATGTGGCATTGGATCACTTAAGAGTCCTGTGGCAATCATTCCTGAGGGATGTGAAATATCTGCCAGTAAAAATGAACCTACAGTATCTGCAATCTCTCTAAATTTAGAAAAATCGATATCTCTAGAATAGGCTGAAGCTCCAGCAATGATCATTTTTGGTTTAACTTCTTTAGCAATACTAAGTATAGTTTCGTAATTCAAACGACCAGTTTCTTCCTCTACCCCATAAAAATGTGCCTGATACAAACGACCTGAAAAATTTACTGGTGAGCCATGTGTTAAATGCCCTCCATGAGACAAATCAAATCCCAAAATTTTATCTCCAGGTTTTAAAAAAGCATGAAAAACAGCTGTATTTGCTTGAGAACCTGAATGAGGCTGAACATTAGCATAAGCTGCTCCAAAAAGTTCTTTTGCACGTTCTATAGCAAGACGTTCTACTTCATCTACAACTTCACAACCACCATAATAGCGCTTTCCAGGGTAACCTTCAGCGTATTTATTGGTTAAAACGGAACCTGTTGCTTCCATCACTGCTGGACTAGTGAAATTTTCAGAAGCGATTAATTCAATTCCATTTAACTGTCGTTGCTCTTCTTCATTTATTAAGTCAAAAATTGCCGTATCACGTGCTACCATAAAATTAATTTTTAAAGGTGTAAAATTACATATTATTAAAAGGAACACTTTCAATTTTTTAGATTTTAAAAGATTATTTTGAACAAGTAATTAACAGGAGAACATTTCAAGTTCAATTAAGATTCAATTTTGAGAATCAAGAACCTTATTATTACAATCTAAAGTGACGGATTGTCATGAATTTTAGATTGATTTACAATTAACATTATAGTACAATGATTGTTATGGCTTGATCTCTGCAAATCCTAACGTTTCTTTAGATTTAATTCACTTCAAATACATTTAAAAAAACCGTGTCAAAATGACTCAGTTTTCAATTGCATAAATGTCAATTAGTCATCTGTATATCAATGGAATAGCTTTTGATATGGTGCAAATAAAAATCATATGAATTTAAATAATCTTACCATTAAAGCCCAAGAATGTGTTCAACAAGCACAACAATTTGCTTTTGAAAACAGTCACCAACAAATTGAAAATGAACATCTGTTTCAGGGTTTGCTAGAAATGGATAAAAATGTAATTCCCTATATTTTTTCAAAATTAAACGTTCACATCGCACTCATAAAACAATTAAATGAAAGTGCTCTTAAAAACTTTCCTAAGGTAAGCGGAGGATCACAAATGTTTTCAAAAAATGCTTCCCAAACCTTAATGAATTCGATTTCAATTGCAAAAAAACAAGAGGATGAATTTGTAGCTACAGAGCATCTGCTCCTCGCTCTTTTTGATTCAAAGAGTACGGTATCAAAAATTTTACAAGATCAAGGCGTTACCAAAGACTCGCTTAATGCTGCTATTCAAGATTTACGAAAAGGAGAAAAAGTAACGTCCGCATCCGCTGAACAGAATTATAATGCATTAGAAAAATATGCTAAAAACCTTAATCAACTAGCTAAAGCAGGAAAATTAGATCCAGTAATTGGTCGTGATGAAGAGATCAGAAGACTGCTTCAGATTCTGAGTAGACGAACTAAAAATAATCCTATATTGGTTGGAGAACCTGGAACAGGTAAAACAGCCATCGCAGAAGGTCTAGCCCACAGAATAATAGAGGGAGATGTTCCTGAAAACTTGAAGAACAAACAAATATTTGCCTTAGATATGGGAGCTCTTATAGCAGGAGCAAAATATAAAGGTGAATTTGAAGAACGCCTAAAAAGTGTTATCAAAGAGGTAACTCAAAGTGCAGGTGATTTGGTATTGTTTATTGATGAAATCCACACCTTAGTTGGAGCTGGTGGCGGAGAAGGAGCAATGGATGCTGCTAATATTTTAAAGCCTGCCTTGGCCAGAGGAGAACTTCGTGCTATAGGTGCAACCACATTAGATGAATATCAAAAATATTTTGAGAAAGATAAAGCTTTGGAACGACGCTTTCAGAAAGTTATGGTAGATGAGCCTGACACAGAAAGTGCGATCTCTATTCTTAGAGGAATTAAAGAAAAGTATGAAGCACATCATAAAGTTCGAATAAAAGACGAAGCCATCATCGGTGCAGTTACACTTTCTAATCGTTATATCACAAATCGTTTTTTACCAGACAAGGCGATAGATCTAATGGACGAAGCAGCCTCTAAACTTAGAATGGAGATTAATTCCAAACCTGAAGAATTAGACTCTTTAGACCGTAAAATTCGTCAAATTGAGATAGAATTAGTTGCTATCAAAAGAGAAAAGGATCAGGCAAAAATCAAAAAACTTAATTTAGAATTAAGTGAGTTAAAAGAAGAGCGCAAAACCCTTTTTGCAAGATGGAGTCAAGAAAAAGAAGTGGTAGATAGTATTCAGCAAACAAAAATAGAAATTGAAAATCTCAAATCTCAAGCAGATCGTTCAGAAAGAGAGGGGGATTATGGAACGGTAGCTGAAATTCGGTATGGTAAATTACAAGAGTCTGAAGCCAAAATTCTAAAACTTCAAGAAACATTGAGTAAAAATCAGTCAGAGAATAGTTTAATCAAAGAAGAAGTAACCTACGATGATATTGCCGAAGTAGTAGCTAAATGGACCGGAGTTCCTGTGAATAAAATGCTCCAATCTGACAGAGAAAAATTATTGAAGTTGGAAGATTTATTGCATCAGCGACTGATTGGTCAAGAAAAAGCAGTTACCGCGGTGAGTGATGCCATTCGAAGAAGTAGGGCTGGGTTGCAAGACAGCCATCGTCCTATTGGTAGTTTTCTTTTTTTGGGAACTACAGGGGTGGGAAAAACAGAATTGGCTAAAGCACTCGCAGAAGCCTTATTTGACGATGAAAACAACATTACCCGAATTGACATGAGCGAATACCAGGAGCGACATGCGGTAAGTCGACTTGTAGGAGCACCTCCTGGATATGTTGGGTATGATGAGGGAGGACAATTAACCGAGGCTGTAAGGAGAAAACCGTATTCAGTTGTTCTTCTTGATGAAATTGAAAAAGCACATCCTGATACATTCAATGTACTCTTGCAGGTATTGGATGAAGGTCGTTTGACTGACAATAAAGGGCGTATCGCAGATTTCAAAAACAGCCTTATCATCATGACGAGTAACTTAGGAAGTCAAGAGATTCAAAATTCTTTTGAAACAAATCTTGAATTTGAGAAAGCAGAATCTGTCGCAAAAGAAATGGTTATGCAACTCTTGAAAAAACAGGTGCGGCCAGAGTTTTTAAATAGAATAGACGATATTATTTTATTTTCACCTTTGACCCAAAAAGAGATTAAAGAAATTGTAAAGCTGCAATTTGATTTGATTGCCAAAAGACTTCTTCTTCAAAATATTCAAATTAAAGCTACGGATGAAGCAATTGACCATCTATCCCAGCTAGGTTTTGATCCTCAATACGGAGGACGTCCCGTTAAAAGAGTACTTCAACGGGAAATCCTAAATCCTTTGAGTAAAGATTTGTTAGGAGACAGCTTGGATAAAAATAAAGGGATAACGGTTGATTATTTTGAAGGAAAGTTTGTTTTTAGAAATGGTTAAGTGATCCCCTAAAAGGATAAGTACTACCTTTGTGCCGTGCAAAATCAAATTCACATAAAGAATAAGCGGGCTCGTTTTGAGTATGAACTCATAGAAGAGTATACTGCAGGAATTGTACTGACTGGAACTGAAATAAAATCTATACGAAACAGTAAAGCTTCTATTTCTGAGAGTTTCTGTGAGTTTAATGATCGTGGAGAATTGTTTACCGTCAATATGAATATTGAAGAATATGCTTTTGGTACACGATTTAACCATAAGCCTAAAGCACAACGAAAACTGCTTCTCAATAAAAAAGAGTTAAAAAAACTCCATAAAGAGGTAAGCAATAGTGGGTTGACTATTGTTCCCCTTCGATTATTTATTACAGACAATGGATTTGCTAAATTACGAATTGCACTAGCTCGTGGTAAAAAGCTATATGATAAACGAGAAACTATAAAAGATCGAGACAACAAAAGAGATCTAGACCGGATAAAGAAGAGTTTTAAAAAATGATAATTATTCGGACATTTAAATATACTCTAAGAATAAAAACTAACTTCAGTTAAAAATAAAATGATGAAACCAATATTTTTTACATTTTTGTTATTGGCTCAAATAAGTTGGAGCCAATCTCCACTAGAACGACTTGAAAACTCACCGCGTCATCATGAATGGGTCAATTTAGATCCTTCAGGGTCAAAAATTCAAAGTTTTTTGGTTTATCCTGAAGTTTCAGAAAAAGTACCTGTAGTCATTCTTATTCACGAAAATCGAGGATTAAATGATTGGGCAAGGAGTATGGCAGATCAAATAGCTGAAATGGGTTATATAACTCTTGCACCAGACTTTCTTTCAGGTAAGGCTCCCAACGGTGGGGGAACAAATGATTTTGAGAACTCTGATGCTGCTAGAACAGCTATATATGCATTAAACTCGGAAGAAATTTCTAACACTTTAATTGCAGCAGTTGATTTGGCTAAGAAAAATCCTGCGGCAAACGGAAAAGTAGTCGTAATTGGTTTTTGTTGGGGAGGAAGTCAATCTTTTGAATTTGCTACATTAAATCCTTCAATTCAAGCCGCAATAGTTTGTTATGGAACTGGTCCCGAAGATGATGAAGTTTACAAAAATATTCGCATTCCTGTTTACGGATTTTATGGAGGTAACGACAACCGTGTTAATGCCACTATAGATAAAAGTAAAGCGGCAATGAAAGATAACAATACCCTTTTCGAAACTGAAATATATCAGGGAGCAGGGCATGGTTTCTTTAGAGCTGGTGAGGATCCAAACGCTTCTGAAGCAAATAAAATAGCTAGAGAAAAAGGAATAAAACGTTTGAAAGAAATACTCTCACAACTTTAATCTAAATGTAATCTTGTAGTTATTATTATTTTTGAATTCTCAATTAAGAAATGAAAGATCATATTAAAATTACTTACGGACAAAAATCACTCGAAGCACTTTCACAGAAAATAACTACAAAAAAATACAGTAGTGTCTTTGTATTGGTTGATACCCATACTGAGCAATATTGCTTAGAGCGCTTTTTTGAAAACTGTCCTTTGGAGATTGATGGTGTTTTGACAATGAATGCAGGTGAAGAAAATAAAAACCTTTCTACCTGTGAATATTTATGGAATGAATTGTCAGACCAAGGAGCAGATCGTAATAGTAGTTTGATCAATCTCGGTGGCGGTGTTGTGACTGATTTGGGAGGATTCGTGGCCTGTACCTTTAAAAGAGGAATTGATTTTTACAATATACCCACTACTCTACTTTCAATGGTAGACGCATCCGTAGGTGGAAAAACAGGAATTGATTTGGGCGCACTAAAAAATCAGATTGGAATAATTCGTGAGCCCCAAGAAGTTGTTATAGAAACAGGTTGGCTTCAAACTTTACCAGAAGATGAATTGCGAAGCGGGTTTGCTGAAATGCTCAAACATGGCTTAATTGCAAACCCAAATTATTGGAAAACACTTCAGTCACTTACCTCTTTGTCTTCAAGTTCTTTAGAGCCTTTTATCAAAACTTCAATTGATGAAAAAACAAAGGTAGTTCTAGAAGATCCCTATGAAAAAGGATTACGAAAAATCTTAAACTTTGGGCATACACTAGGCCATGCCATTGAATCATATTATTTGACCCATAAAGACAAATCAAGATTGCTTCACGGTGAAGCGATAGCTATAGGTATGGTTATGGAAGCATATTTAGCAACTCATTGCAGCGGATTAGATGCTGCTGAAGCTGATGAAATCAAAAAGACATTTGCGGCCTTTTATCCTCAAATAGATATCACATTCGAAGATCAAAACGAAATTTTAAAATTACTCCGTCACGATAAGAAAAATAAAGCGGGCCGTATCAATTTTGTTTTGCTAAAAGCCATAGGGAGCCCCGATATAGATGTAGAAGTTCCTCATGAGTTTTTTGCTAAAGCTTTTGAATTTTACCAATCAAAAACAAACTGAAATTAAGCTGAGTTTCTGCTCGCATTGATGTTTCCGAAAAGGGAACGTGTGATCATAGTTTCCATGATTGCTATTTGTTTCTGATCGGTGTTTTTAGCTTTTTTCAGTTTTTGTAATTCCATTAAAGCAAATTGCTGAATAGTCAAAAGTGGCTGAACAATTTCCTCTCGAGCTTTAATTGAAGCCTTTCCAGCGGCTTCATTTTCCATCAAGGATTCGAAACCACTTACTTCCAAGAGCAAGTTTTTGGTCAAGTTGTATTCGTTAAATATTATTTCCCAAAACGAACCAAACTCTTCATCATTTTTCATGTATGCTGTAAGCTTGAAAAAAGATTTAGTCAAACTCATCATACTATTGAAAATAAGCGTTCTAAAAAATCTTGAATTTCTATAAAGTTGCTTGACATCATCTAATTTATGCTGAGTAGCATAGGCGTTTAAAGCAGTTCCAACCCCATAAAAGCCTGGAACATTTTGCTTGAGCTGGCTCCAACTTCCAACAAATGGAATGGCACGTAGATCTTCAAATTTTAATTCCGATGATTTTCCACGTTTAGATGGACGACTCCCTATATTTGTTTTTGCATAATAGGGTAAAGTTGACATTCTTTCCAAATATGGAATAAACATGGGGTGGGCTTTGAAGTCTTGATATGCTTGGTAACTTATATCGGCTATTCCTTCAAGTGTAGCGCGATCAGCATCAGATAAATTATTCTTTCCTGGACTAAAAACTTGACTATCTATCCCAGAACTTAACAATTGTTCTAAGTTAAACTGAGAAGAATCTAGTGTTCCAAAGTTTGAACTGATGGTTTGTCCTTGGATAGTCAGTTGGATGTCATCATTTTGTATAGTGTCACCCATAGAGGCATAAAACTCATGTGTGTTTCCTCCTCCACGAGCTGGTGGGCCTCCCCTTCCGTCAAAAAAGGCAATGCGTATACCAAATTCAGAAGCCAATTCACTAAGCGATTCTTTTGCCTTGTAAATACTCCAGTTTGCCATAAAATAGCCCCCGTCTTTTGTACCATCAGAAAAACCAAGCATTACAGTTTGCTTCATTTTTCTTTGCTCGAGATGTTTTTTATAAATAAGATTACTAAATAAACCTCTCATTACTTCAGCAGCAGTTTCCAAATCTGTGATGGTTTCAAATAGCGGAATAAAATCAACGGTAGGATTTTCCCATTGACTCATTCTACACATAGCAAAAAGCTCTAAAATATTTTCTAATGTTTGACAATTGCTTATGATGTAACGATTACAACCTCGTTCTCCATTTGACTCTTGAATACTTTGCATCGCTCTGATACTTTCTAGAGTCTGATGGGTAATTTCATCTTGAAATATTGTTGGGGGCAAGTCTCCTGTTAGATTTGGCAATATTTCACACCGCTCTGCCTCTGTTAGTTTTTGATAATCTTTTGGCAAGTCTTTAATGTAGTTGTGAATATCAGGATGTGTCACAATCTCATTAAAAACAGATCGGTGAACTCTAGAGTCTTGACGAATATCCAAACTTGCAAAATGGAATCCAAATAATTCAATTTTATGAATCATATCATTGACATCTTCAGCGTAAAGACCATTATGGTCTTGCTGTATAGTTTCAGAAATATATTGCATTTCAGAACGAATGTGTTCTAAAGAAAAATCTGTATTCCGATCAGGATAAAACAGGGCATCAAATACTGATTTTTCAAGTTCGGTGACACGCTCTTCCACCCCAGGGAAGGTTAACTTCCGTTTCAATTTTCTAAGATCTCGATAATAGTTTCTTAAAATAGAAAAGCGTAATCTTTTTGCTGTTTTTAAAGTGATTTCAGGCGTAACGTAAGGATTTCCGTCGCGGTCTCCTCCTGGCCAAAACCCAAAGTCAAAAATTGAATTATCAAGTGCTTCAGAAGAAACAATATGGTCTGATATGTAACCATAGATTGTACTTGCAGAATGATAAAAGACATTCTCAAGGAACCAAATTAAACTTACAGCTTCGTCAAATGGAGTTGGTTTTTCTTTTTTATAAAAAGGAGTTTTACCAAGTTGTACCAATAGTTTTTGAATATGAGCCAAATCATCTTCTGCTATCGCTTCAGAAAGCTCGTTAATAATGACCAACACATTATCTGGGTAAAACTGTGTAGGATGAGCCGTAAGTACTATTCTAACTTTAAAACGCTTAATGTAATCTGTTAGCGCCTCTGTAAGTTGTTTTTTTTCAGCTTCTTCTTTGATATTTCTCAAGGTTCCCCTACCGTGCATATTATTCACGTATGAAAAACCAGCATCTTCAATTGCATCAAATAAAACAACTTGGCGCTCTATATATTGAATAAAGTTAAAGAGTAGGTCGAACTGTTGATTTTGATCTAAGTCAGGATCAAAACGTTTAAAAAAGCTCTCTACAATTTCTTTTGGATTTTGATTTAATTCAAAATTACTTTTACAATGGTCTGCAAATAAAGGCAAAAACAATGCTGTGTTTTTTATATTTTCGAAGGGAAGCGTAAGAAATAAGCTATTGTAGATTTGAAAGCGAGAGAGAATTTTTTCGTTAAAACGTTCAATTTTTGGTTTTCGGGCCATTTAAATATTAAAATTAAATTTCATTAAATATACTGTGCATCAATCGTTTTTTATCGTTGATACTTTCTTCTAGGGAAATCATAGTTTCGGTTCTTGAGACTCCATCAACATCATCAATTTTGAAAATAATATCTTTAGCGTGGTGAGTGTCTCTGGCGCGTACCTTACAAAAAATATTAAATTTCCCGGTAGTAATGTGTGCTACTGTAATGTAGGGAATGTCTTGTAATGCATTTAGAACTTGTGCTGTAGTATTTGTTTTTTCTAAGAAAATACCAACATAGGCTATAAATGAATATCCTAGTTTAACGTAATCAAGATTAAGAGAGGATCCCTTGATAATTCCTGATTCTTCCATTTTTTTTACACGAACATGAACCGTTCCTGCAGAAATCAAAAGACGTTTGGAAATATCTGTAAAAGGTATTCTTGTGTTGTCTATTAAAATGTCAAGTATTTGGTGGTCAATTTCGTCGAGAACAATTTTACTCATTTGATCTGAATATAGTGATGATATCTTTACAAAATTAATGAAAAAAGAGCTAAATCATTGAATATTTATTGCTTAAAATGGGTTTTCAATGAACATATTTTATTAATCTCTTCGTTTTGAATCAATTTTCCGCTTTTAAATTCTAAAACTGTTGACTGAAGGTTCGTCGGTAGTTTAGTGTATTGATGCGCCCTTACATCTAGAGTATCTCCGTAGGAAACCATTTCTGGATAGAAATAAATGGTGTCATTTTCTAGTGTTTCTCGGAATTGAATTGCCATTTTTTGATTTCTTTTTTCTATTCCATCCTCAATGACATTGACGTCTGAAATTATAAGATCTACAAATTCAATTGAATTTTGGGGAACATTAAGATAGTCCTCTAGATCATAATCTAAAACCCCATGAACTAGTTGATAAAACAATGCTTTATAAGCATTTAAAATATGAATTCTTGTTTGTTCTCTTTGATAATCTCCAGGGACATGCCCAGCTTCAAAAAGTATGGTGGGAGTACCGGATTGAGTAAATGAATCTCCTACGCAATTAGGATTAAACGTATCATCGTATCGCCCAATCGCATCAGGCAATTCCTCAGCCAAAGACTTACACATCCCCACGATAAGATTCATCGCCTTTTTGCGAGCAGGAGTAATTGTTCTTTCACGATTTGCAGCAGGTGCTAAAAAGGATAAACTAGCAGAAGGACCTCCTTTACCCGCTGCATAAATAGTTCGTTGACCATGCAGATTAAGACACAAATCAGGTGTGGTTTCTTCATAAATTCTCCGGAGTAAACTACTTTCCGGTTGAGTTAACGCAATAGCGTCACGATTTAAATCAACATTCGAAGCATTTTGACGTGTATACCGATGTGATCCATCTGGATTAAGCTGTGGGATAATATAAAGCGTGCACTTCGCCTGAAGTAACTCTTGGTCTGAGTCTAAAAACCAAGGAATAAAGTCAAAGAGTGCCTTTGTTGTAGTGCTCTCATTACCATGCATCTGAGACCACATCAAAATCGTATAGGATCCAGTGCCAATCGTAATCATTTCTATAGAACGATTTTCTACAGAAAATCCAATCGTTTTTTTAGAATCAGGATGAATGTCTTTTAAAAATTCAGCCAAACGATTAGGAGGTAAATAACGCTTACAAGCCATAGTCTTTGTTTATAAGTACAAATGTAAACATCCATTTGTTTACATTTGTTGTACACAAAAGTAACCGATTTCTCAAAAGATTGGTATACGTGCCTCTAACAAGTGTTCATTTGTAAACTAAAACATACTATTCTTTATTAAAATATTGATTAGCAGTTAATTAATGGATATATTTAAATTAAAACTTTAGTAATTTTACCATTTGTTTTATTCAGATTACAATTGTATATTGATCTACAACAATTAAATAGTTTACAATGTTAAACATAGATGCTTTTTTAATACGACTTGAGCAATTGATGGAAAATAACCAATTAAATGCTGCCGCATTTGCTGAAAAAATTGGTGTACAACGCTCTTCCGTATCCCATATTTTGTCACGACGGAATAAACCTAGCTTGGAATTTATCTTAAAAATTCATGCAGAATTTGAAGAAGCTGATTTTGATTGGCTTCTTTTAGGAGTTCCGCAACACAAACCTCCTACCCTGGACTCAAATGACAAAAGTCCTGAAGCTCAAATTGAATTCCCTCCAACCGAGGTAAAACAGCCTTTAACAAACCAAAAGACAATTACTGAAATAAACACAACCGAAATTACTCAGATTATTCAAGTATATAAGGACGGTACCTTTGATGTTTTTATGCCCAAATCTTAGTAAATTTGTCTTCTTATGAAAAGAATACTTTTTTGTATAATTATTCTGCTTCAATCTTGCTACAATGTTCAGCGTGACTGCAAGCCTTTTCACACAGGGACATTTGAATTTGCTCAGATTATAGATAATGAAATGAAAACATCTATCTTTTCAAGGGATTCTTTATATGAAATAGAACAATATGAAGGAAAAATTGATACTGCGAGCATTCGTTGGGTAAATGATTGCGAGTGTATATTGACCAAATTAAACCCCATTTCGAATCAAGACAAAAGACCAATTCAGATTAAAATTATCAGTACGCAAAAGGACAGTTATACTTTCGAGTATTCATTAGTAGGGGATTCCAAAAATACCCAACGAAGTACCATTCAGAAAATTAACTAAACATGTTTACACCCGATCTTATCCTTGCTTTTTTGACGCTTACATTTCTTGAAATCATTTTAGGAATTGATAACATTATTTTTATTTCGATTCTTGCTAGTCGTTTTCCTGAAACCGAACGAAAAAAATTAATGCGAGTAGGTCTCTTATTGGCTATGTTGATGAGAGTAGTTTTGCTTATGGGGATCAATTGGTTGGTTCAAATACAAACACCTCTTGTGCGTTTTTCAACGAAATGGATTTCTTCAGAAATTACTGTCCAATCAATTATTCTTCTTGCAGGAGGACTGTTTTTGCTTTATAAAAGCACCAAAGAAATATATGATAAAGTAGAAGATTTAGAAAACACTGAAGAGCAACAAAAAACATCCCAATTTTCTTTTTCAAGAGCGTTGATTCAAATTGTATTAATAGATATCGTTTTTTCTTTCGATTCTATTTTGACTGCAGTCGGTATGACAAGTGGAATAGCCCATGCACTTCCAATCATGATTTTTGCGGTTGTTGTTGCTATTTTGATAATGATGCTTTTTGCAGCACCGGTCAGTAGTTTCATTAATAAGCATCCCTCACTTCAGGTTTTGGGATTGTCATTTTTACTATTAATTGGCTTTATGCTGATTACTGATGCAGCCCAACTTTCTCAAACAACCATATTTGGAGCGAGTATTGGTACAATCCCTAAGGGGTATCTTTATTTTGCTATTGCCTTTTCTTTGGGAGTTGAAATGATAAATATGCGCTTTAGAAAAGGAGCTAAAAATTAAAATTCAAGAGTAATTTGACTGTCATCTTGATTCGGAGAAATTGCTTCTACTCCCTCAACTTCGATCTCATTCAATTCTTGTTCCTCCGGGATTTCATACGGCAAGGCTTCTTTGAGCTCTACCTTTTTTATTTTTTTATCAGCCAACTGATTCCCTAGGGCTTTAAATCCTTTGACAGAAATAAATTCTTCTGCATTAACTTCTAGGTTATCTGGCTGTGCTTTACCTCTTGGCTTTTCAAATTCAATGGTCAATATCGGTCTGCCCTCAAAACAAGCAAAGATCAACTCCCCTTCTTCTTTTATAAAAGAATCTTCTCTATCTATGCTCTCTACACAAAAACGCTTTAAAAAATAGCGTTCTTTTTCAGGATCAAAATGAATGGCAGTAATTGGCTTTTCTGGAATCCATTTTTCAATATGACTTACAGAATCATCAAAATGCAAACTCATTTCTGGAGTAACTACTCGAATAGTACCCTCTATTGTAGCAATTAATAATTTATCGTCTCCCTTGAATGCTCCTAAAAGTTCGCCTCTGCCCTCGAGATTTAACCTCCGAATTGAAGTGTCAAACCATATTTTTCTTGGTTTTAGTGTAGACACCCCCTTTTCTTTAAGCTCTACTTTTCGCACACTGTATTTAGTCACTGTATTACCTCTTACGGAGCGACCTTTGATTTGTAAATCTGCAAAATCAAGATCCCATTTCAGCTTTTTAATGCTCCCCATATTTCTTAATAAAACGGTTACAATTTCAGCCTCACCATTGGGATTTGCAGAAAAATAAAGAGTTTCAGATTGACTATTACCTTGTGTTAAATCATATTCTTTATCACGTGTTACTCCAGTGACAGCAAAACGTTTGATAAAAGATGCGCCATTTTTACCGTCACGGTAAATCATATTATAAATAGTACGACTATCTTTTTTCTTAAATACAGCAGCGTGAATAATGTTTTTTCCAATAAAGACTTTGCTATCAACTTTTACAACCTGCATTTTACCGTCTTGTGTAAATACAATTACATCGTCTATATCTGAACAATCACAAACAAACTCATCTCGTTTTAAAGAAGTTCCAATAAAACCTTCCTCACGATTCATGAAAAGTTTCTGGTTTCTAACAACAACTTTTTTAGCGTCAACATCGTCAAAAAGGCGAATCTCAGATTTACGTTCCATATCTCCACCATATGTTTTCTTTAAATGATTGAAATAACGAATGGCGTAATCTATCAGGTGAACTAAGTTATTTTTAACTTCAGCAATATCAGCTTCTAAAGCATCGATTTTTTGCTGAGCTTTGTCTAAATCAAATTTAGAAATTCGTTTGATTCTTATTTCTGTCAAACGAACAATGTCTTCTTCTATTACAGGACGCTTCAAATGACCAATATGTGGCTTCAAACCTTTGTCAATGAAGGCGATTACTTCTTCCCAAGTTTCAGCCTCTTCAATGTCCCTGTATATTTTATTTTCAATGAAAATTCTTTCTAAAGAAGCATAATGCCATTGATTTTCCAATTCCTGCAAAGCAACTTCCAGTTCTAATTTTAAAACTTGTACGGTATGGTCTGTAGAAATTTTAAGCATTTCTGTAACCCCCATAAAATGGGGTTTATTATCAATGATTAGGCAACCTAATGGCGAGATTGAAGTTTCACAAGCCGTAAATGCATAGAGTGCGTCTATGGTTTTATCTGGGGAAATATCATTAGGGATATGGACGAGTATCTCTACATCTGAAGAGGTATTGTCTTCAATTTTTTTAATCTTAATTTTCCCTTTTTCGTTTGCTTTTAAAATACTATCAATCAGACTGGAGGTATTGGTACTGAAAGGAATTTCGTTGATTACCAATGTATTTTTATCTTGTTGATTGATTTTTGCACGAACACGGATCTTCCCTCCTCTTTTTCCATCATTGTAATTTTGAACATCTATGATCCCTCCAGTTTGAAAATCTGGAAATAAAGAAAATTTCTTTCCTTTTAAATGCGCAATACTTGCCGTGAGTAATTCGTTGAAATTATGAGGTAAAATTTTCGTTGAAAGTCCAACTGCAATCCCTTCTGCACCTTGAGCTAGAAGTAATGGAAACTTCATCGGCAAATGAATAGGTTCCTTTTTTCTTCCATCATAAGAAAGCTGCCATTGGGTAACTTTAGGACTAAAAACAACTTCTAAAGCAAATTTGGAGAGACGTGCCTCAATATATCGGGATGCAGCTGCTCGATCTCCTGTGAGAATATTTCCCCAGTTTCCCTGCATGTCAATCAAAAGTTCTTTTTGACCAATTTGCACCATAGCATCACCGATACTGGCATCACCATGAGGATGATATTGCATAGTATGACCTACAATATTCGCTACCTTGTTGTAGCGACCATCATCCAAATCTTTCATCGAATGAAGAATTCTTCGCTGTACGGGCTTTAGACCGTCTTCTATGGCTGGAACAGCTCGCTCAAGAATAACGTAGGAAGCATAATCCAAAAACCAGTCTTTATACATCCCAGTTACCCGCACCAACGAGTCGCCTGAAGAATCATCCGGTAAGTTTGAATCAATTATTTCTTCCATAGGAATTGCTAAATTACTATATCAATACAAGAATGCATCAGGAAAATGGGTGAAGAAATTAACAAAATATCGTTGAGAAGTAATTTTTTAAGTTTTTAAAAATCTAAATACGCATTCATGATTTGAACGAATCTTTCCTAACTAAAAAAACTTTAAAAAAAGGGAACTGTACAAATCATCTTATTTTTAATTACTTCCTGATTAACATCACCTTACAAGGCTTATGACGTTGCTATTTCTTTCTGAAGGATAGATAAGGATAGGGTATTTTGTAATGGGTTATACTGTTTCGGATTAGACAATTAGGGCTTCACTAGACTATAGATATTGACAATAATTAATGCACTAAAGTATTTCACAATACAATAATCTTTGATCCAATTGGAAGTTCTTCTGGACGCTTTAGTCAATACTAAACTTCTACTTTATCTTCCAACAAATCCAACTCTACCTTCAGATTGTCAATTATAAAATTTTGGCGATCTGGGGTATTTTTCCCCATGTAGAATTCCAACAGTTGTTCTATAGTGGTGGTTTTGTCTAACATGACGGGATCCAAGCGAATATCCTCCCCGATAAAAAATTTAAATTCATCTGGTGAAATTTCCCCGAGCCCCTTAAAGCGTGTTATCTCAGGTTTCCCGCTAAGCTTTTCAATAGCATCTCTTCGCTCTTGTTCGCTGTAACAATAGAAGGTTTGTTTCTTGTCTCGAACTCTGAAGAGAGGGGTTTGGAGAATATACAAATGTCCTTCTTTAATCAATTCTGGAAAAAACTGTAGAAAAAAGGTAATGAGTAATAATCGAATGTGCATCCCATCAACATCCGCATCGGTGGCAATTACAATATTGTTATAACGCAACTCTTCCAGACCATCTTCAATATTCAATGCCGCTTGAAGGAGGTTGAATTCCTCGTTTTCATAAACGATTTTTTTGGACATCCCATAGCTATTTAAGGGCTTCCCTCTTAAGCTAAATACAGCCTGTGTATTTACATCTCTTGACTTCGTGATGGAACCACTTGCAGAATCTCCTTCTGTGATAAATAAAGTAGAATCCAGTCTTCTGTCTTTTTTAAGATCATGCAGGTGTACACGGCAGTCACGTAATTTTTTATTGTGTAAACTCGCTTTTTTGGCGCGTTCACGGGCTAATTTTCGAATACCTGAAAGTTCTTTACGCTCCCTTTCAGCTTGGATAATTTTTTTCTGAATGCTTTCTGCAGTAGCTGGGTTCTTGTGCAAATAATTATCCAACTGTGTGCTCAAGAAATCGATAATATAACTTCGAACTGAAGGCAATCCATCTCCCATTTCTGTGGAACCCAGTTTAGTTTTTGTTTGTGACTCAAAGACTGGCTCCATTACTTTAATACTGACAGCTGATATAACGGATTTTCGAATATCAGAAGCTTCGTAATTTTTGCCAAAATGGTCTCTTATAGTCTTGACAAGTCCCTCTCTGAATGCGGATTGATGTGTCCCCCCTTGGGTAGTGTTTTGTCCGTTTACAAAAGACTGATATTCTTCGCTATACTGAGTTTTACTATGGGTTAGCGCTACTTCAATATCCTCCCCTTTTATGTGGATAATGGGATATAACAAATCGGTTGGATTCGTGTAGTCTGTCAATAAATCTTTAAGCCCATTTTCTGAAAAGAATTTTTCGCCGTTTAATTCAATTGTTAGTCCAGGATTGAGATACACATAATTTTTGATCATGCGCTCTACATACTCTAAGCGATATTTATAGTTTTTAAAAATCGTAGAGTCGGGAATAAACTCCACTTTGGTTCCTCTTCGTCTGGATGAATCTTGAACAGGGGCATCATCTATTAAGTTTCCGGAATTAAAGGTTGCTGTTTTGCTTTGTTTGTCCCGATTGGATTCAACAATAAAGCTCGAGGAGAGCGCATTAACTGCTTTTGTCCCTACCCCATTTAATCCTACTGATTTCTTAAATGCTCTGGAATCATATTTTCCTCCAGTATTCATTTTCGATACCACGTCCACTACTTTACCCAAGGGGATTCCACGTCCAAAGTCTCTAACTTTAACTACATTTTCTTTTATTGTAATCTCTATGGTCTTTCCTGCACCCATGACAAATTCGTCTATGCAATTGTCCAAAACTTCCTTTAAAAGAATGTAAATTCCATCATCAGGAGATGAGCCGTCTCCTAATTTACCTATATACATTCCAGGACGCATTCGGATGTGTTCTTTCCAATCCAGAGAGCGGATGTTTTCTTCGGTATAGGCTGTTTGCTGTTCCATATGTATTTCAAGCTAAAGTAATTATTGATTTCTTAAATACAATTGATTCGCAGCTCAAGAAATCAACAATTCTTCAATTCTTTTTGTTAAAAAGTTCTACTTTAGGACAGTAGAATTTTTTTTTAATTGCACTTTTTTTTTAATCAATATATGAATATCTCAATGGAATCATCTTCAATACTAAACACCACAGGTCCTTTACTTCATGTCGTATTTTTTTGGCTCAAAGATCCAAGCAACAAAGAGCATAGGTCTCTTTTTGAAACAGCGATTAAAAAACTGATCGAAACCAACCCACAAGCAATTGCCAATCATTTAGGTTGCCCTGCTGCTTCTGAAAAACGAGATGTGGTTGATAATTCATTCACCTATTGCTATACCATGAGTTTTCCAAATTTAGAAGCTCAAAACGCATATCAGACCGATCCAACACACACTTTGTTCATTGAGGAAGCATCGCATTTATGGGAACGCGTTTTGGTGCATGATTCGATTAGTTTATAAAGTAAATAAGGGCTTTAAAGCCAATTTGGATATTTCAAACTTTATTTAACAAGTGCATTCTGTGCTTGCCGAAAGTTATCTATGGCAACAAAATAATCTGGATCTTCCAAAACATTAACTACACATATTTTCTCTGCTTTCTTGATTAATTTTACACAATCGGGCGATAGGTGTCTCAGATGAATGTTTTTGCCGTTTTGAAGATAACGTTCTGTCAATTTATTGACACACTCGATAGCGGATTGATCAACAATTCGAGACTCTTTAAAGTCAATAATCACTTCATCTGGATCATTTTGTATATCGAACTTACTGTTAAACAATTCGATACATCCAAAAAACAGCGGACCAAAAATTTCGTAGTGCTTAACTCCAAATTCATCTACAAACTTTCTAGCTCTAATTCTTTTGGCATTTTCCCATGCAAAAACTAGAGATGAAATGATAACACCTGCCATAACCGCAAGAGCTAAATCAAAGATAACTGTGAGTCCGGTTACCAATAAGATAACTAATACATCAGATTTAGGAACTTTATTGATCACCTTAAATGTGCTCCAAGCAAAAGTGCCTATTACTACCATGAACATGACTCCAACTAAAGCTGCGATTGGGACTTGTTCTATCAGATTTGAACCAAACAATATAAACCCAAGTAATGCAAGTGCAGCAGTAATTCCAGAAAGTCTTCCTCTACCTCCAGACTTGATATTGATGATGCTCTGCCCTATCATTGCACAGCCTCCCATTCCTCCAAAAAGTCCATTAACTGTATTTGCTGCACCTTGTGCAATACATTCTCTATTCCCACTACCGTGTGAGTCTGTTAACTCATCTATTAAATTGAGCGTCATAAGCGATTCAATCAGTCCAATCGACGCTAAGATGAAAGCGTAGGGAAGAATAAATTGAAATGTTTCTAGCGACAAGGAAACACTTGGAAAGTTGAAAGAGGGTAAGCCTGCTTTGATTCCCTCTCCTCCGTTTGATATAATGAATGATCGTACGGTCTCGGTTTCAATACCACCAAAGATTACGATAATAGAAACAACTAGAATCGCTGTTAATGCTGCGGGAATTTTTTTTGTGATTAGTGGCAATATATACATAATCAACATGGTGACTATGACTAATCCAATCATAATTAATAGACTACTTCCTTCTAACCATTCTCCACTACTTTTAAACATCCCCAATTGAGAAATAAAAATGACTATTGCTAAACCATTTACGAATCCCATCATAACTGGATGAGGAATCATTCGAACAAATTTTCCTAGTCTTAAAGTACCAGCCAACATTTGAAAAATACCAGCAAGGATTAAAGTAATAAACAGATATTGCAATCCAATGCTTTCAGAGCCTCCTAATACATTCCCTTCTTGCACCAAATGAACCATGACAACGGCCATAGCTCCTGTAGCACCAGAGATCATCCCAGGACGGCCTCCAAAAATTGAAGTGATCAGTCCCATCATAAAGGCACCGTAAAGACCGACTATGGGTGAAACACCAGCGACAAAAGCAAATGCAACAGCTTCAGGGACTAAGGCTAAAGCGACAGTAATACCAGATAGGATATCATTTTTGAAGCTTCCGCCTGAAGATTTATCAATAAGTTGAAAAGGTTTCAATTCTAGATTTTTTAAATTAAGCAGCAAAAGTAAAAGGAATGAATGGACTGACCGAAGTAGATAACGAAAATTTGATTTATTTTATTCTCGTTCCAGAAAGAGCAATAATGTAAATAGCTATCCAATAGGTCGCTAAAATCAACAATCCTGAATAAGAAAATGGGATATAAAATTTGTCAAATGCTATTAGTGTATCCGAGAACATGAAAAGGGAAACACCAAGTCCCAAACTTCGAAGGTTTTTTGTTTTAGAATTCAATGCTAGACCCCATCCCTGCCAACTCATCAGTACGATTACTAGCATATAGAGTAAAACAGGAATTAAAAGTGTATTTAATTTATCTTGTATTAACCAGCAAATTCCGATAGCCAAGATTACCAAGAATAATCCTATTCCATATCTTTTTTGCCATCCTTGTCTTTTTACAAAAGCATATAGAAAGAAAAGATGTCCAATCAAAAAAGACCCTAGTCCGAAGAGAAAATAGGAGTTAAAAAGTAAAAAAGCATCTCCAAAAAGACAAAAAACCAAACCAAAAACAATTGATTTTACGTAGATTTTGGCTTCCGAATCTTGGTATAGTGTAGGGAGTAAAAGAATCAATATGGTTGTAAGCGGTTTGAAAACAAAAAAACCAACCGAACCTATACCATCCAATACAATGGCTAAAATCGCAGAAATTAAAATGAGTAATCGAAGATGTAATGAGTTCTTAAGCATCTTCATTATTGTCATTAAACATTAAAACGGAAATGCATGACATCTCCATCTTGAACAATGTATTCCTTACCCTCTACACGCATTTTTCCAGCCTCTTTAACCTTGGCTTCAGATCCATATTCTTCATAGTGTGCATAACTAATTACTTCAGCTCGGATAAAACCTTTTTCAAAGTCTGTATGAATTACACCTGCAGACTGAGGTGCGGTAGCCCCCACTGGGATTGTCCATGCACGAACCTCTTTCTCGCCAGCGGTAAAATAGGTTTGCTGATTTAGGAGGGTGTAAGCCGCTCGGATCAATTTTGCAGCTCCAGCTTCTTCCAAACCTAAATCCTCTAAAAACAACTTGCGTTCTTCAAAATTGTCCAATTCATTAATATCCGCCTCAATGCTGACCGCTAAAATTAACAATCCTGCATCCTCTTGAGCAACAAATTCCTTAACCTTATCTACGTATGCATTTCCTGATTTTGCAGAACCTTCGTCTACGTTACATACATATAGCACGGGTTTGTCTGTAATTAGCTGAAGTGGCTTGACATATTGAAGCCGTTCCTCTTCCTTTAGATCAAGACTTCTTACATTATTCGCTTGCTCCAAAGCCAATTTTACCTTATCTAAAATTTCTTTTTCTTTAGCTGCTTCTTTGTTTCCAGTTCGTGCAGCACGGTTTACTTTTTCTAATTTCTTTTCTACTGTTTCAAGATCTTTAAGCTGTAGTTCAATATCTATGGTCTCTTTATCTCGTATTGGATCTACTGAACCGTCAACATGCACTATGTTATCGTTATCAAAGCAGCGTAACACATGTAATATAGCGTCTGTTTCGCGAATATTTGCTAAAAACTGATTTCCCAAACCTTCTCCTTTACTAGCACCTTTTACCAAACCGGCTATATCTACAATCTCCACAGTTGCAGGAAGAACGCGCTCAGGCTTTACCAATTCTTCTAACTTTTCCAAGCGGCTATCCGGTACATTTACCACCCCAATATTGGGTTCAATTGTGCAAAAAGGGAAGTTGGCACTTTGCGCCTTTGCGTTGGAAAGGCAATTAAATAGAGTTGATTTTCCAACATTCGGTAAACCTACAATTCCTGCTTTCATAAAAATAATTTTCGGCAAAAGTAATCTTTCTTTTACATTTGAATTTAAGAAACAAAAAAGAAAAGCTGAATTACTGCTATGAAAAAAAAATACTTAATGATCCATGCTGACGATGCTGGTATGGCTTGGTCCGAAAATAAAGCAACTCAGATTGGACTTCTTGAGGGTTCAATATCTTCTACTAGCCTGATGGTGCCATGCCCATGGTTTTATGAAATGGCTCAATTTTGTCTCGCACATCCTGAAGTAGATTATGGAATTCATTTAACACTTACAGGAGAATGGAAAACTTACCCTTTCAAGCCATGTAGCCCTGCGGGAGAAGTCCCATCAATTGTAAATTCTAAAGGCTTTTTTCATGCTAAACGAAGTCCGATTAAAGAATATGCAAAAATCGAAGAAGTTCGACAAGAACTCAAAAATCAAATTGACTATGTGTTGTCTTTAGGACTGAAACCAACCCATTTAGATTCGCACATGTATACCCTAGGGATCAGGCAAGATCTTATTGATTTGTATATTGAGTTGGGCAAGGAGTATAATCTTCCAATTTTACTTAGTGAAAAACTCGTTTCCTACACTGGAGAGGAACCATCGAACTTTGTGCTTCCAAAAAAAGGATGTTTTGAATCAGTCTATATGGCTTCATTTAATGAGTTTGAAAACGGTGGTTTGCCTCTTTTTTATGACCAAGTTCTTGACACTTTGCCAGAAGGAGTTTCAATTTTACTTATACACCCTGCACTTGAAAGCTTGGAAATGCAACAGATAACTTTTGAACATCCTAATTTTGGGGACGAATGGAGAGTCGAAGATGCTAACTATTTTAGCAGTACGCATTGTAGAAATAAATTAGATGAAAACGGAATCGAATTAATCAATTGGAGAAGTCCAGAAATCCTTAAGCTTCTGGATGCATAAATTTCTGTTTACTTAGCAAAGTATCTTCGGATTCAACATGCTCTTCATCAGGAACACAACAATCTACGGGACAAACTGCTGCACACTGTGGTTCATCGTGAAATCCCTTACACTCTGTACATTTATCTGGAACAATAAAATAGTATTCGTCAGACACTGGTTCTTGAAAAATTTCGGCATTAACTTGTTTGCCATTAGGTAGGACAACATCTCCGTTTAGTGAAGTTCCATCTTTGTAGCGCCAATCTTCAGCGCCCTCATAAATAGCTGTGTTAGGACATTCAGGCTCGCAGGCTCCGCAATTGATACATTCGTCAGTAATGATTATAGCCATAGAATTTTTCTTTCCTTACATTTGTGCAAAAATAGAACCTTCCTGCATACTGAACAAAAAAATGACATCAAACTTAAAACGCCTTAAAGCACTAGTAAAATTAGGTGATCATTTACTTCAATATAATGGTGAACAAAGCTCCTATCGATCGTTGTCAAATTTGATAGAAAAAGCAAACGCAGCTAACTCTTGGTTCACTGCAAACTCAATTCAAAAGGCATTTTCTGATTGGGGAAACGCTTTGTCAGAAAAGAGGATACTGAATTGGTTAGAACCCTATGAAATACGGCCAAAAAATAACCCAAAAAATGTGGCTATAATTCTCGCAGGTAACATCCCCCTTGTGGGTTTTCATGATTTAATCTGCCTGTGGCTAAGCGGGCAAAATGCTACGGTGAAACTTGCCTCAAAAGACACGCATCTACTCCCGTATATGACTGCATTTTTAGAACAAGAATCAGGAGAAAAATGTTTTCAATACACCTCCGAACCTTTCACTAATTTTGATGCTGTTATTGCAACCGGCTCAAATAATTCTGGGAGGTATTTTGAACATTATTTTGGAGCTTACCCTAATATCATAAGGAAAAACAGAAACGGAGTTGCTGTATTAAACGGAAAAGAAAGTGATCAAGAGCTTATCGGACTTGGAAATGATGTGATGCATTATTTTGGATTGGGATGCAGAAATGTTTCTAAAATTTACATTCCAAATGGTTTTGATCTTGATCTCATTTTTGGCGGATTATACCCCCATGCCGAGGTAATTCAGCATGCAAAATATGCGAATAACTATGACTATAACAAAGCTGTGTTTTTAATGAGTGAATTTGATTTTTTAGAAAACGGGTTTCTAATGTTAAAAAATGACGCTTCTTTTAGTGCACCAATCGCTTGTTTGCATTACGAATACTATTCAGATTTCGAAGAATTAAATAAAGAGCTTCATGCAATGTCTGAAAACATACAATGTATCGTTTCTAATCTTCCCATAAAGGATGCTATCCCTTTTGGGAAAGCTCAACAACCTGAATTGCATGAGTATGCAGATGGAATAGACACCTTAACTTTTTTAGAAGACTTATAGGTTTCCTATTTTTTTTTCAATTTTAACTTATGATTCATTTACTGTTAACAACTCCACCAAAAAAAAACAGGATTAAATCTCAATAATTAAACGAGGAATCACAATATTTGCATTTTAAAAATTGAAATAATTTTCAAATTTGGCTATGAAACTCCACAACTTTAGTGCTGGACCTTCGATTTTACCTCAAGAAGTAATGCAGCAAGCCGCAGAGGCTGTAAAAGAATTAGATTCTTCAAAACTTTCTCTTATAGAGATTTCTCACAGAAGCAAAGCATTTATACAAATTATGGACGAGGCTTGTGCATTAGCTCTAAAGCTAACTGGCCTTCAAGACAAAGGTTACAAAGCCATCTTTCTTCAGGGAGGTGCAAGTCTTCAGTTTTTAATGACAGCCTACAACTTATTAGAAAATAAAGCAGGTTATCTCAATACAGGAACTTGGTCAGACAAAGCAATTAAAGAAGCAAAACTGTTTGGAGAAGTAGTTGAGGTGTCAAGTTCTAAAGATCAGAATTACAATTATATTCCCAAGGGTTATGAGATACCTACTGATTTAGATTACCTACATCTAACAACAAATAATACTATTTTTGGAACCCAATACAAACAGATTCCCGAAACCAATGTTCCTCTGGTAGCTGACATGAGTTCTGATATTTTCTCAAGACCTTTTGACTATTCAAAGTTTGACCTTTTTTATGCCGGTGCACAAAAAAATATGGGGCCCGCAGGAACAACTCTGGTTATAATTAAAGATTCTTTATTAGGAAAAGTAACCCGTGCGATTCCTTCCATGTTGAGCTATCAAGTTCATCTTGACAAAGAAAGTATGTTTAATACACCGCCTGTATTTGCAGTTTATACTTCTATGCTTAATATGAGATGGATTGATGCACAGGGAGGTATTGAAGCTTTGGGCGAACAAAACGCAATGAAAGCCACGCTCCTTTATGGAGAAATTGACCGCAATCCATTATTTGAAGGTTTCGCTAATAAAGAAGATCGTAGCGACATGAATGCTACCTTCAACCTAAAGGACTCTGGTCTGACTTCAGCTTTTGATAGTTTGTGTGAAACCGCAGGTATTAGTGGCTTGAAAGGACACCGTTCTGTTGGTGGTTATAGAGCCTCTATGTACAATGCACTTTCCATTGATAGCGTAGAAATATTGGTCAACTGCATGCAGATTTTAGAAGAAAAAAATTAACACTACATCATCATTGTAGTAATCATAAAAAATGAATATGAAGATTTTAGCAAATGACGGAATATCACAATCCGGTATCGATGCCCTTAGAAATAATGGATTTGAAGTAATAACGGTCAATGTCGCTCAAGAACAATTGGTTGAGTATATTAACTCGAATGATATCGTGGGACTACTCGTTAGAAGTGCAACTACGGCTCGAAAAGAACTGATTGATCAATGCCCAGGACTTAAACTTATTGGTCGTGGGGGTGTCGGAATGGATAATATTGATGTGGATTATGCCAAATCTAAAGGACTTCATGTTATCAATACACCAGCTGCTTCATCTGCATCTGTTGCCGAATTGGTTTTTGCCCACTTATACGGTGGAGTTCGATTTCTATATGATTCAAATAGAAACATGCCTTTAGAAGGGGAAACTAATTTTAAAGGACTGAAAAAAGCTTACGCTAACGGTGTTGAATTAAGAGGAAAAACTCTTGGTGTAATCGGTTTTGGAAGAATTGGACAAGAAGTTGCTAAAATTGGTTTAGGAGTAGGTATGAAAGTAATTGCCGCAGATAAGTTTATTGAGAAAGCAACCGTTACTGTTTCCTTGTTCTCCGGCGCATCTGTATCTGAAGAAATTGTTACGCAAGAAATGGACTCTGTTCTTGCCGAAGCAGATTTTATCAGTCTTCACGTTCCAGCACAAAAAGAATATGTTATAGATAAAGCTGCTTTTGCTAAAATGAAAAAAGGGTCTGTATTAGTCAATGCGGCTCGTGGTG
>JAFMMH010000036.1 GCA_017851655.1 Flavobacteriaceae bacterium | reverse complement strand
TCCTTTTTATTTAGAAAAAAACGGTACAAAAGTTCAAGAAGGCAATACTGCCCAAATGTTATGGAAGATTGATGAATTGATAGCCTATTGTTCTCAGTTTTTTACACTCAAAATTGGGGATATACTTTTTACAGGAACACCTGCTGGAGTAGGCCCTGTTTCAGAGGGGGATGTACTGAAAGGATTTTTGGATTCCAAAGAGGCCTTTTCAGTAAAAATCAAATAAGATGAAAGCAGAGCTACTTACTATTGGTGATGAAATATTGATAGGACAAATTGTCAATACTAATGCTGTTTTTCTAGCAAAAGCATTAAATAAAATCGGTATTGAAATTGTTCAAATCACCTCAATATCAGATGATAAGAAAGCAATTATCGATGCTTTAGAATCGTCAAAGAAAAGGGCCCAGATTTTAATTATTACAGGAGGATTAGGTCCTACTAAAGATGATATTACCAAGCATACTTTGTGTGACTATTTTGGAGATTCACTTGTACTAAATCAGGAAATTTTAAAACATATAGAAGCCATTTTTGCCAAATATGTGACCACTCCAATCAATGATCAAAACCGACAACAGGCTCTTTTGCCTTCTAAAGCTAAAATTTTCAAAAATGAGCATGGAACAGCTTCGGGCATGTGGTTTGATCAAGGCAAGCAGCTTGTCATTTCCCTTCCTGGTGTTCCTTTTGAAATGAAAGCGTTAATGACCTACAGCGTATTACCTGCTTTA
Source organism: Flavobacteriaceae bacterium (assembly GCA_017851655.1). Taxonomy (GTDB): domain Bacteria; phylum Bacteroidota; class Bacteroidia; order Flavobacteriales; family Flavobacteriaceae; genus MS024-2A. The sequence goes on along the minus strand of JAFMMH010000036.1, from coordinate 15,569 downwards.
CAAAACCATTTTGAACGTCCCTTTATCTTTCACAAAACAGCACTTACATATGGTCTTGGAGAAAGTGCCATAGCAGAACGTATCGAAGAATGGGAAAATAATTTACCAGCTCACATCAAGCTGGCTTATCTCCCCAACCTGGGTAAAGTCCGTTTGCGGCTTTCTGGAAAAGGTTTGGATGAAAAGCAATTGGAAAATGAAATTAATGCTGAGTTTGCAACTTTGAGTCCATTGATTGAAGATATTTTTGTTGGGTATGAAAACGAGACCTCATTAGAAGAAAGAATCCAAGCACATTTTATCCAAAATAAGATGACTTTGGCTACAGCGGAGAGTTGTACAGGAGGAGAAATTGCAGCACTATTGACAAAAATTCCCGGTGCTTCAAAATATTTTAAAGGGAGTGCAGTGACCTACCAAACCCAATCAAAAATAGATCTTCTTGGTGTTTCTGAAGCTTTGATTAGGGAGCATTCGGTGGTGAGTCAGGAAGTTGCGGAGGCCATGGCACTTCAGGCTATTAAAAAATTCGATACGACTATTGCAATTGCTACTACTGGAAATGCAGGACCTTCCAAGGGAGATTCTGATGCAGAAATTGGAACGGTCTGGATTGCTATCGCAAGTCCAACAGGAGTTTACAGTGAAAAATTCCTTTTCGGAAAGCATAGAGAACGCGTGGTGCAGAAAGCGGTAAACATGAGTCTTGAGCTTATTTTTAGACAATTATTCTAAAAAGTGAGTTTATTTTTTAAAAACATTTTTAATACTGTATAAAAAAAAGTAAATTTGCACCCACGTAAAAAAAGACCACCATGTCCAAAGTTTGTGAAATTACTGGAAAACGCGTCATGTTCGGGAACAACGTTTCTCATGCATTAAACCGTACCAAGCGTCGATTTGATGCTAACATTATAAAAAAACGTTTCTTTATCCCAGAGGAGGGTAAGTGGATTACACTTACGATTTCAACTGCAACGTTAAAAACAATCAACAGAAAAGGGATTTCGGCTGTGCTTAAGGAAGCCCGAGCTAAAGGACACTATAAAGGTTAATAACAATGGCAAAGAAAGGAAATAGAGTTCAAGTTATCTTGGAGTGCACAGAGCATAAAGATTCTGGAAGACCAGGGACTTCTCGCTACATAACTACAAAGAACAAAAAGAATACGCCCGAGCGTTTAGAAGTTAAAAAATTTAACCCGATTTTGAAAAAAATGACGGTTCATAAAGAAATCAAATAAGTCATGGCAAAGAAATCCGTAGCAACATTACAAACTGGCTCAAAACGTTTAACAAAAGCGATTAAAATGGTTAAAAAGAACGGAAGTGATTCTTACAGTTTCGTAGAAACCATTATTTCTCCCGATTTAGCTAGTAATTGGTTGGATAAGCAATAATTTTCCGCCATCCGAAAATAAAAGCTACTTTTAGGTAGCTTTTTTTATACAACTGTTTTATGGGTAAACTCAGTGCTTTTTTTTCAAAACAAGATCAGAAGAAACTTGAGAAGGGTTTAGAAAATACCAAAAAATCCTTTCTGTCCAAGTTAGGAACTGCAATTGTAGGGAAAACAAAAATTGATGATGATCTTTTGGATGAATTAGAGGATATCCTCATTCAATCCGATGTAGGTGTGACTACCACCCTCAAAATAATTAAAGCTCTTGAGGCGCGAACTGCTAAAGAAAAGTATTTAGGAAACGAGGATCTTATGCAAATGATGCAGGAAGAAATCCTTACACTTCTGGTTGCTCCTAATACCAATTTGGATCAGGATATTCAAATTGAATCTAAAAACAGCCCCCATGTAGTAATGGTAGTAGGTGTAAACGGAGTTGGAAAAACCACTACGGTAGGTAAATTGGCTCATCAGTATAAAGCTGTTGGTAAAAGCGTAATGCTTGGAGCTGCAGATACTTTTAGAGCGGGAGCTATAGACCAGTTACAAATATGGGCAGATCGTGTAGATGTTCCACTGGTTCGTCAAGAGATGGGAAGCGATCCTGCATCCGTTGCTTTTGATACCTTACAATCAGCCAAAGCACAAAATGTCGATATCGTATTTATAGATACCGCAGGACGTTTGCATAATAAAGTCAATCTGATGAATGAACTTTCAAAAGTAAAGCGGGTTATGGAAAAAGTTATTCCAGGCGCGCCACACGAAGTCCTTTTGGTTTTAGATGGTTCTACTGGTCAAAATGCTTTTGAACAAGCCAAACAGTTTACGGCAGCCACAGAGGTAACCAGTTTAGCCATTACCAAATTGGATGGTACTGCTAAAGGCGGAGTCCTCCTCGGTATTTCTGATCAATTTCAAATTCCAGTCAAATATATTGGTGTAGGTGAAGGTATAGAAGATCTACAAATTTTTGATAAGCAGAACTTTATTAAAACATTATTCAGTTAGTCTGTTATTATGATGAAATTTTTTAGAGCTGTCGCGATACTATTTTTGATTTTAGGTGCAGTATATCTTGTAGGACCGAGGGTAGATACCCCTGTTTTTTCGAAGGACACTCCTTATGTACCAGCCGATTTGGATTCCTTACAAAGTTGGATTAAGAAACGGGAGCTGGAAAAAGGAAACGTTCGCCAGGATAACGAATCAAAAATATATTTTTACGACTCACTACCTAAAAAAACTAAATACAGTGTTGTTTATCTTCATGGATTTACAGCCTCGGGTAAAGAAGGAGATCCCGTACATAAAATAATTGCCAAAGCTTTTGGAGCTAACTTGTACGTTCCCAGATTACACGGTCATGGACTTGAAGAGGAGGAACCAATGCTTAATTTCAATAATGATGATTTTTGGGAATCAGGAAAAGAAGCATTGGAGATAGGCAAACGTCTTGGAGAAAAAGTTATTCTTCTCGGGACTTCACACGGTGGAGCACTTTCACTCTCTTTGGGGGAGGACCCTGCGATTGCTGCACTTGGTTTATTTGGACCTAATATTGCTGTATTCGACCCGAAAGCAAAATTATTATCTAAACCTTGGGGCTTGCAAATTGCTCGATTAGTAAAGGGTGGAAATTACCATTACATGGTCACCAATAATGAGGAGAAGAAAAAATACTGGACTACTAAAGCTCGTCTAGAAGCAACATTACAGATGCAAAAATTTTTAGATATTAAAATGCGCAGGTCAACCTTTAGTAAAGTTACGGTTCCTGTTTTTTTAGGATACTATTACAAAAATGACAGTCTTCAAGATCAGGTTGTGTCTGTCCCAGCCATGCTTAAAATGTTTGACCAATTGGGTACTGCTGATTCTTTGAAGTTTCAAATGGCATTTCCCGAAATCAAAGACCATGTGTTGACATCTTCGCTTTCTACATCAGAATACGAGCATGTGGCAAGAGAAGCAATCAACCACTTTATGAAGGTTTTAAAATAAAGTCTATGCGTTTTTGTTTCTTGTTCCTTTTTTTAGAAATAGTTTTTATCGCTTGTGAACCCTCTATTGCTCCATTGAATCAATGGGAATCTTACGACGAAACAGAAGAATTGAATGCAAATTCGGAACATTCCATTGCCCGTATGCGTTACAAACGAATTCAGTCTAAACACACTGATCGTAACGAACTCTTTATTCCTTTTGAAAAAGCCCTCTCCAGTTTTACCCAAAAAGATCACGAGGCACTTAAGCCCTATATCTTAGAGCAAAATATCCCAACACTCCAAAAAAATATTCAGGAAGGGTATTTGACATACGAAAAGTTGACCTTGTTTTATCTCTACAGAATCTACCATTATGAATTGCAACGAGATACCTATTTAAATGCAATCATCTCCTTAAATCCTAATGTATTAGAACAAGCACGTTTATGTGATCAGGAACGTCCCAAGAAATTAGCTCATCCTTTGTACGGAATGCCAATTTTATTAAAAGATAATATTGATGCCGTACCAATGGCAACAACTGCTGGTGCAGCAGCCTTGGCTCAAAATTATCCTTCGCAAGATGCCTTTATCACTAAGCAGTTAAAAAATAAAGGGGCATTAATTTTAGGGAAAGTTAATTTAAGTGAATGGGCCTATTATTTTTGTCAAGGTTGTCCAGTAGGATATAGTGCTCTGGGTGGACAAACATTAAACCCTTATGGAAGAAGGAAGTTTGAAACAGGAGGTTCCAGTTCTGGTAGTGGAGTTGCTGTAGCTGCAAATTATGCAGTTGGAGCCATCGGATCAGAAACTTCGGGCTCGATTTTATCTCCTTCTGGGAAAAATAGTGTGGTCGGTTTAAAACCAACAATTGGTCTCTTAAGTAGAAGCGGAATTGTTCCTATTTCAAGCAGTTTAGATACTGCTGGTCCTATGACTAAAAATGTAATAGATAATGCTATTTTGATGAATGCACTGGTTGGAGAGGATCCCCAAGATGCATATAGTTTCAAGTCGACTTCCATCCGTTTTGATCACTTGGATACCGTTAGTTTAAAAGGAAAACGACTGGGTGTAAATCGTAAATTTGAAGAAGACAGTTTATTGCAGATTGCACTAAGAAAAATGAAATTAGCAGGAGCAATAATTATTTCTTTCGATCCTCCAGAAATTGATATGGATCAGTTCAGAAGACTTTTAGACGTAGATATGCGAGCAGATTTACCTAAATATCTGAACACTTTTGCAAATTCAGAACTCCAATTTGATTCAGTAAAAGATATTGTTGCATTCAACCTCAAAGATTCATTGTTGCACGCTCCCTATGGGCAAGGGATTTTTAATGGAATCATCAAAGAAACGACTTCTCAGGCTGAATTTGAGCAACAGAAAAAACTTTTGATGCAAACGGCTAGCTCATATTTTCAAGAGGTTACGGAAGCGCATACCCTGGACGCTTTTATATCTATTGATAACTACTCAGCACGAAATGCAGCAGCTGCACATTATCCAGCGTTAGGAGTTCCCATGGGATATACCTTAAATGGGCAACCCAAAAATATAACCTTTATAGCACCCTCAAAAAAAGAACAACTACTCCTTGAATTGGGAGCTGCTTTTGAGCGTCTTGGAGCATCACGTAAAACACCACTACTTTTTCAATAAGATATGCGAACAAAATCATTAAAGAAAAATACTATAAATGTGATCACTTTGGGATGTTCCAAAAACATCTACGATTCCGAGGTGTTAATGGGGCAACTCCGAGCTAGTGGAAAGGATGTGGTTCATGAGAAAGAAGGAAATATCGTAGTAATCAATACCTGTGGTTTTATTGATAATGCGAAAGAAGAATCCGTGAACACGATTTTAGAGCAGATAGAAAACAAGGAAGCAGGAAAAGTAGATAAGGTATATGTTACAGGTTGTTTAAGCGAACGGTACAAGCCGGATTTAGAGAAGGAAATTCCTCAGGTTGATCAATATTTTGGGACATCAGATTTACCGCAATTATTGAAAGTTTTGGAAGCAGATTATCAGCATGAATTGGTTGGTGAACGTATTTTGACGAGTCCAAAGCATTATGCCTATTTGAAAATTGCCGAAGGCTGTGACAGACCCTGTTCGTTTTGCGCTATTCCGTTGATGCGAGGTAAGCATAAATCAACACCAATTGAAGATTTGGTCAAACAAGCAAAGCATTTGGCTAAAGAAGGAGTTAAGGAGTTGATTTTAATTGCTCAAGATCTCACTTATTACGGATTGGATTTGTACAAAAAACGTCGACTAGCTGATCTTTTGAAAGAATTGGTAGCAGTAGAAGGTATTGAATGGATTCGATTACATTATGCTTTTCCTACCGGTTTCCCTGAAGACGTTTTGGAAGTAATGAGGAATGAGAATAAGATTTGTAATTATTTGGATATTCCTTTGCAGCACATTGCAGATCCCATTTTAAAATCTATGCGCAGGGGAACAACGCAAGCCAAGACCACTTCACTTCTTAAAAAATTTCGTGAGGAAGTTCCGAATATTGTAATACGTACTTCTTTAATTGTAGGTTACCCAGGTGAAACAGAAGCTGACTTCATTACCTTAAAAAATTGGGTAAAAGAAATGCGATTTGAGCGTTTAGGTTGTTTTACTTATAGTCACGAAGAAAATACACACGCGCACCAATTGGAAGATGATGTTCCTGAAGAAGTAAAGCAGGAGAGATCCAATGCTATTATGGAAATCCAGTCACAAATATCTTGGGAGCACAACCAAAGTTGTGTTGGGCAAACCTACCGTTGTTTAATTGATAGAAAGCAAGGGAATAATTATGTAGCACGTACCTTTATGGATTCCCCGGATGTAGATAACGAAGTACTGATAGATGCGACTCAAAACTATTTAAAGCAAGGTGAGTTTATTGAAGTGTTAATTACTGAAGCTTCTGATTACGATTTGATAGGAACTCCAGTTTGACCTTTGGCAGAGGAGGGGGTATCTTTTTTACAAGAAAAATAGTGCGTTTGTAAATGCCATTTTTCCTGAATACCAAAAACCTCTAAAAAGTACATTATCAACAAAATAAATCACTTTCCCGCTACCTACATATTCTTCTCCAAAAAGCAAAGAATTACTCTGGTTTCCTAGAGCTTTGAATCCAATAAATCCAGCAATAGCTTTTGCATTTTCTCCAAGAGTAAATGCATTGTTGCCATTTTTTATAAGTTCAAAAGCATTCTCATTTATTTTCAATGAATAATAACGGTCAATTCCAAAACTTAGCGGATGTGATTCATCTAAACGTGCTTCAAAAATACTCCCTGTTGTAATGAAGCTGATTTCATTTCGAGATTGATCTCCATAAGGAATTTCTGTAGTAGTGATTTCGATGTTCTCTTTTTTCTTGAGTTTGAATAGTTCTGAATTTGCAAAACGATCAAGTGCTCCAGAAATTGCAATCAGTTTACCACCATCGTTTACCCATTCCAACAGATCCATATCGATAGAGCTATTTTTATTCCACATACCGTAATAGCCATTTGGAATTATGAGTTGGTCAATGTGTTTGAGTGCAGTGGCTAACTGACTTTCATCTATTTGTAGGAGTGGATATCCTAATTGTTGTTCAAAGAAATGCCATACTTCGCCATAGCTGTAGGTGGATGCATCATGGCTTCTTAAGATTGCTATACGAGGCGTTTTTATTAATTCCAGTTCAGAAGCCCCTAAATCAGGCCCTTCCGAAGAATAACCAGTTTGAATGGGAAATAAATTTCTGTTAAATCTCTTAGCGATTTGTGCTACAATGTCCAAGTAGTTGGGTTGTTTTTGGTTATCGCCTTTTAAAATGAAAAGGCTACCGCTATTCCATGATTTGCCACTGTTTGAAATGGGTACTTGATTAAACCGTACTCCAATATTTTTTTTTAATAAAGCAGCTAAAAACTTACCATCTTCAAAACTAGTGTAGGTTGTAGCATACCCATACATTTCATCAGAGACGACAGAATTTGATTGTGTTTTAACGTAAGGGGTAACACTTACAGAGGCCTTAGTAGCTATCGCTTTTAATCCATAGGCATAAGGCAGTGACCATGCAGTGATGTCATAGGTCAAAGAGTCGTTAATTTTTGTTTGCGGCTCCAATAGGATTTGAGCCATTTTTCCTTTCGGTTGTTTTGTTGGAACAACTAGAGCTTTATTGGAAAATAAAGTAGTTGTATTTCCCTTTTTTTGATAGTCATATCCTTTAATGGATGTGTTCTTTTCAAGCTGGTAACTCTTAATTTCATGTTTACTAAGAAGTTTTCTCAAAGCCTCAAGCTTATCAGGATGTCCTTCCATCACGAAATTCTGATATTTCAAGTTTTCATTTTCGAAAAAAATCTGATAGTTTTTATTGAGCAGTGTTTTATTTTGAGAGGCGATCTCTACAGTAGAGATTCCAGTTGTATAATGATGTTCAATTCTGTCTTTGAGTGTAAGGGTAATGTTTTCGTCATTTTGAATAGCAAGACCAGCAACTCCTCCGCCAGCTTGCTCATAGGTCATTCCTATAGCACCCAAAAAGGTTGGATAGGTGTCTCCGTAGCTGGGATAGAGTAGGTCAAATATTTGTTTAGTAAAATAAAACCAACCTTGTTTGTCAAAATATTTTGCGTGATTTTTTCCAATAACATCTTGAAATTTTTTTTGAAAGGGAGTAATGATTTCGTGAGTAGGCTCAGCAGCAGGGGCAAAATAATAGGGGCTATTAATTCCTTGTTCATGAAAATCGACATGGATATGGGGTAACCATTGGTTGTATTTTTTGATTCGTTGTTGTGATTCTACTTGTGTAAGCCATGCCCAGTCGCGATTCAGGTCAAAACTGTAGTGATTTGTTCGTCCGTTATGCCATCCTTCCTGATGCTCTCGGGTAAAACCATTTGAGTCATTGGGTGTGCTCTTAATTTGATTGTATAAATTCACATATCGGTCGCGTCCATCAGGATTTATACAGGGGTCTAAAATTACGACAGTATCTTGGAGCCAATCAGAGTAATTAGTTAATAATGCGTGGGCTGTTTTCATTGCAGCTTCTGTACTTGAGGATTCATTTCCATGAACGTTGTAACTTAGCCATACTATAACTTTATTTTCGTTTTTAGGTCCAGAGACAGTCCCACTGTTATGAAGATGTGCCTTACGAATAGTTTCAAGATTGTCAAGATTTTTTTCAGTTGAGATAAAGGCCAATTGGAGAACGCGACCTTCATTTGTAGTTCCATAGGATTGTAATTTCAACTGAGTTGAACTTTGCTCCAAATGCCTAAAGTACTCCGCTACCTGATGATGACGGCTAAAGCGAGAGCCGAGTTCATAGCCTAAAAATTCATCAGGTGATTGAATTTGAGAATTGAGTTTGCTAAAAGCTAAAAGTATGATTAACAGAAAAATTTGACGTTTCATAAAACCAATATTTTCATCTAAAATACACTTTCTATTTGAACACCTTTTTCTTTTTTTAAAATCAATATCTTTACACAAATTGTTCCATGCAAAAGAAGTTTATTTCATTTGAGGAGACTAAACGTTTTTCTAAACTGATTACAGACTATTTAGGAAGATCTGTGAACTTAGATCCTTTTTATGGAACCTTTCCTCTAATTGAAAATTTTAGGCAACAAATAGCTTTAAAAAAAGGAAGCTATTCTGCTGCTAATCGGCAGGTTTTAACTGATGTTTTAAAACTACAATACGAAGCCATTTCCTATTCTGATGCTGTAAATGAAAATTTAAATCTTTTAAAGAATGAAAACACATTTACAATAACAACTGGGCATCAATTGAGTTTGATGACTGGCCCGCTTTATTTTTTGTACAAAATAATCAGTACCATTAACCTTTGTAAGCGTCTCAAAAATGAATATCCTGACTTTGACTTTGTTCCTATTTACTGGATGGCAAGTGAGGATCACGATTTTGAAGAAATCAGTTCTTTCCGTTTTCAGAATAAAAGTATTCGTTGGCCTAAAGAAACAGCTGGTGCAGTAGGAGAGATGTCTTTGGAAGATTTGCTTCCCGTACTAGATATTTTTGAGCAGCATTTGGGTGAAAGCATTAATGCCCAGCAATTAAAAGATCTGATGAAAGCATCCTATAGAAAGTCCAAAACACTTTCTGAAGCTACTTTTAGATTAGTTAATCTTTTATTTGGGCAATATGGATTAATCGTTTTAGAACCTCACAATCCCCAGTTAAAGACTCTTTTCAAACCCATTGTTAAAGAAGAATTAACAAAAAGAAGCTCCTATAAAGAAGTAAATTCACAGATTGAAAAATTGAAACAGGATTATGATGCAGAGTACAAGCCTCAAGTTAATCCAAGAGACATCAATCTTTTTTATTTATCAGAGAACGGGAGGTATCGCATTGAGAAAAAAGAGGATCGTTTTTATTTAAATGGAACCGAGCAATCATTTACTGAATCTGAGATTTTAGAGGTATTAGAATCAAATCCTGAAAAATTTTCTCCAAATGTTATTCTTCGTCCAATTTATCAAGAATGTATTTTACCTAACCTTTGTTATGTCGGAGGAGGAGGAGAATTGGCATATTGGTTTCAATTAAAATCGACGTTTGATTATTTTAGCGTTCCCTTTCCCTCCCTTTTACTCAGAAATTCGGCGGTGCTATATTCTAAAAAACAAGGTCGTAAAATAGCTAAACTAAATTTACAAACCACTGAATTATTCATGAACCGCAATGCTTTGCTGAACAAGAAAGTGAGACAGATCAGCAATATTGACTTGGATCTTTCTGATTTGAAGAAACAACTCAAAAAACAGTTTGATTATTTACAGGATTTAGTTTCTCAAACAGACCCTTCCTTCCAAGGAGCAGTTGCTGCTCAACAAGCCAAACAATTTAAAGGAATAGATCATTTGGAAAAACGGTTATTAAATGCGCAAAAGCGATTGCTTAAGGATGAAGTAGAGCGATTAGTTTTGATTCATGAACAGCTTTTTCCAAATGATAATCTTCAAGAGCGAACCCTAAATTTTACTAGTTTTTTCCTTGAATTAGGCTCAGATTTTATTCCTCAATTGATCGATTCTTTAGATCCATTGAATCCAAATTTTGTTTTGCTTGAATATTAACAAGAAGATGTTGAATAATTTCCTCAGGTAGTTTTTACAGCTAGGATTAAATCGTATTTTTGTCCATGCAAGAAAAAGTACTCATTTTAGATTTTGGATCACAGTATACACAATTGATAGCCCGCAGAGTTCGTGAACTTTTTATTTATTGTGAAATCCACCCCTTTAACAATCCTCCACAAAATATATTAGAATTTAAAGCCGTCATTTTATCTGGCTCTCCTTATTCAGTAAGAGCAGAAGACGCCCCTCACCCTGAGTTAGAGGAAATTAAAGGGAAGCTTCCTCTTTTAGGGGTTTGTTATGGAGCTCAATATTTAGCTCATTTTTTTGGTGGTCAAGTCAGTCCCTCAAGTAAACGCGAGTACGGCCGAGCTAATTTAGCCTTTGTAAATTCGGAGGATCCCTTTTTTAAGGGAGTACCTTCTGACAGTCAAGTATGGATGAGTCATGCAGATACCATTCTCAAACTTCCAGAACAAGCAGAGTGTTTGGCGAGTACTTCGGATGTTGAAAATGCAGCATACAAAATTGCAGGTGAACCAACTTATGCTATCCAATTTCATCCTGAGGTATATCACTCCACAGATGGAAAGAAAATTTTAGAAAACTTTTTAGTTAGGATTGCTGGGGTAAAACAAGATTGGACTCCAGATTCTTTTGTGGACATGACCTTGATCGATCTGAAAGAAAAAGTTGGAAATGACAAGGTCATTCTAGGACTCTCTGGTGGGGTTGATTCTTCTGTAGCAGCCATGTTACTCCACAAGGCAATTGGAAAACAGTTAAACTGTGTTTTTGTCAACAACGGTTTACTTCGTAAAAATGAGTTTGAACAAGTCCTCAAACAATATGAAGGTATGGGCTTGAATATAAAAGGAGTAGATGCTTCAGATCAATTCTTGGATGCTTTAGAAGGGGTTTCTGACCCAGAAACAAAAAGAAAAATAATAGGGAAAACATTTATCGATGTCTTTGATGCCGAGGCACATTTGGTAGAAGGAGTCAAGTGGTTGGGTCAAGGGACAATATACCCAGACGTTATCGAGTCAATTTCTGTTAATGGCCCTTCAGCAACTATTAAATCCCACCATAATGTAGGAGGTCTTCCTGATTTTATGAAATTGGATTTAGTAGAGCCCTTGCGAATGTTGTTTAAAGACGAAGTTAGGAGAGTAGGAAAGAGTTTAGGTATGGATTCTGCACTTTTAGGAAGACATCCTTTCCCTGGACCCGGCTTGGCAATCCGTATCTTAGGTGACATTTCAAGAGAAAAAGTAAGAATGCTTCAAGAAGTTGATGCCATTTTTATCGAAGGATTGAAAAAATGGGAATTATACGATCAGATCTGGCAAGCTGGGGCAATGTTTTTACCAATCAATAGCGTCGGTGTAATGGGTGATGAGCGTACTTATGAGAATTGTGTAGCATTACGTGCAGTTCAATCTACTGATGGAATGACTGCAGATTGGGTAGATTTACCTTATGCATTTTTGCAAAAAACATCCAATGAAATAATCAACAACGTCAAGGGAATTAATCGAGTAGTTTACGACATCAGTTCCAAACCACCTGCTACAATCGAATGGGAATAGTTTTTGATAAAAATTATAAAATGAAACGACTCCGAATTTTTTATTTCTCTTTTATTTTCCTTTTAGGGACGGTTGTGACTTTTGCTCAAATTCCAGAGTCATTTGTTTCACATCGTGTTAAAAAAGGGGAAACTATTGAAATGGTATTGAGTCAATATCAGATAAACCTTGAACAACTTCAAGAGTACAATCCAGTTATCGAACGTTTTGGGATTAGAAGAAGGATGAATTTGCGTATTCCAGTCTATTCAAAACCCTTGAACTCAACAATATCCAATATTCCAAATAAAGTAGTTACGAGTGTTACCAGTTTTACAATACACGAAGTTGTTCCTAAAGAAACTAAGTGGCGATTGGCGTATCAATACAACACCACAATAGCACTTTTGGATTCTTTGAATCCTGAAATTAAAGCTGGTTTGAAGATTGGACAAAAACTCAAAATTCCCATAACTGAAAACCTTCAGTCTATTCCAGAAAAAGATTCTCTTTTCAACTATTACAAAGTTCTTCCTAAAGAAGGTTTTTACCGCATAGAAAAAAAGTTAGGGGTAGACCAAGCTACTTTGGATTCATTGAATCCAATTTTGAGAGAAACAGGTTTGCAAGTAGGAATGATTTTAAAAATTCCAGGAGCACAAAGTGGAGAGCTCAGAATAGAAAATGATTTGTTAGTTGAACGGGTAAATTTAATCGATTCTACTTTTTTAAAACAAGAAATTAAGCTGGCTGTTCTTCTTCCCTTTAAGGCAAATGAAATTATTTTAGATTCTGTAGAAGACACTAAAAGATTGCTTCAATCAAGAAATTTACATACTATTTCGTTGGATTTCTATACTGGATTGTTGTTTGCTGTAGAAACTGCTAATCAGAATGGACTTAAAGTTGAGGTAAAAACCTATGATACTGAAAACTCCATTAAGACAATAGATCAGATTGCGAGTTCTTTAAAAGAAGATGTTGCTGATTTTATCATAGGCCCCTTGATCCCTTCTAATTTCAATTACCTTTCTGGACAGAAGTCATTGAGTGAGACACCTAAAATCTCTCCTTTGTCCTCCAACCCAGTAGTGATGCGAAAAAATGTATATCAGTCCGTCACTCAGATTGAAGCTTCTAGAGCTAAAATGTTTTCCTATTTAGAAAAGATCATAGACACGACACAACATGTGGTTATTGTGGCAGATTCAACTAATCGTTTTATTGAAAGAAAATTAAAAGAAAAATTTCCATGGGCAATTACTCTCCGACCTGAAAAGGGGGATTATATTTTACCTGAGTTAGCCGATTCCTTGTTGATTGATTCATTGCCCAACAAGGTCATATTGGAAACACAATCTTTTCCTTTAATAGCAAATGCCCTCTCTCAGTTTAACGCTCAAAATTCTTCTGAACGTCAAGTACAGGTTTTTACTACTTATCGCAGTAATGTTTACGACAACGAAAATTTATCCAGAAAAGTTTTAGGCGGAATAAGATTTACCTATCCAGTTGGATTTAAGCCTCTAGAATATACTGAAAATGAAGATTTTATAGAATCTTTTGAAAGTAAATATGGAAAGCCTCCAAACAAAGAAGCCCTCAGAGGGTATGATTTGACCATGGATTTGATCCTTCGGATAGCAGTTTCCTCGGAGTTAGACCAATCACTTGATAATGGAGAGACGCAATACCGATCTAGCCGATTTTTTTACCAGCCTGAAATCAATGGTTCTTTTATCAATTCGGCATTATTTCTTTTACAGCACGAGGGATACGAAATCAAAGAAATAAAAGAATAGTAGTGAGAAGCCTAGAAGTTCCCTTTGATTTTGTAAATTTGAGTCCGGTAAGCGCGAACTAAATCAACCGGATGTCTAACACCAAATATATTTTTGTTACTGGAGGAGTAACCTCTTCATTAGGAAAAGGAATTATTGCTGCTTCTTTAGCTAAACTACTTCAAGCTCAAGACTTTAAGGTCACTATTCAAAAGTTTGATCCCTACATTAATGTGGATCCTGGCACATTAAACCCTTACGAACACGGAGAATGTTTTGTTACTGAGGATGGTGCAGAAACAGACTTGGATTTGGGGCACTACGAACGTTTTTTAAATATAAACACATCACAAGCCAATAATGTTACTACAGGTAGAGTTTACCAAAGTGTTATTGAAAAAGAGCGACGGGGTGAATTCCTAGGAAAAACAGTACAGGTGATTCCTCACATCACAAATGAGATTAAGGAACGCATGCAATTGCTTGGTGAAACAGGAGAATATGATTTTGTAATCACAGAAATCGGCGGAACTGTAGGAGACATTGAATCCTTACCATACATAGAATCAGTAAGACAATTAATTTGGGATTTGGGTAAAGAAAATACCTTAGTGATACATCTAACACTAATTCCTTATTTGGCTGCTGCTGGTGAACTTAAGACAAAACCCACCCAGCATTCTGTAAAGACACTGATGGAGAGTGGAATTTCTGCAGATATCATCGTTTGTAGAACCGAGCATGAATTGTCAAGTGATCTCAAAGAAAAACTTGCTCTTTTTTGTAACGTAAAACGAGAAGCAATCATTCAATCCATTGATGTGGATACGATCTACGATGTACCCCTAAAAATGCTTGATGAAGGTTTGGATAAGGTTGTTTTACAAAAACTTCAGCTCAGTCCTAAAAAGTCTTTAGACTTAAAGTCTTGGAATCAATTTCTCGAAAAATTTAAAAATCCTAAACATAAAATCAAAATAGGACTAGTTGGAAAATATGTCGAGCTTCAAGACTCATACAAATCTATTCTAGAATCATTGATTCATGCAGGTGCAATCAATGAGACTGAAATTGACATCATTAGTATTCACTCAGAACATCTGGAGGAAGGAGCTGTTACTTCACAATTGGAAGGACTTGATGGCCTGATTGTAGCACCCGGTTTTGGAGAGCGTGGCATTGAGGGAAAAATCAGTGCAATAGCACATGCAAGATCTCAAAAACTTCCATTCTTTGGAATCTGTCTAGGGATGCAAATGGCTGTAATAGAATATGCACGAAACCATGTGGGGCTTGCTGATGCCAATTCTACTGAGATGAATCCTGATTGTACAAATGCAGTAATTGATCTAATGGAATCTCAAAAAAGTATAAGTGATAAAGGAGGTACAATGCGCCTTGGTGCTTGGGATTGTGAATTAGAACCTAACTCATTGGTAGCCAAAGCTTATCAATCCAAAAAAATATCTGAACGCCACCGTCATCGTTATGAGTTTAATAATGAATATACGGATCAAATTTTTGATGACAAGTTTACCATTGCTGGAACAAACCCTGAGACAGGCTTAATAGAAATCATTGAATACAAAGACCATCCTTGGTTTGTTGGGGTGCAATTTCATCCAGAATATAAAAGTACCGTTTCAAATCCTCACCCTTTATTTTTGGCATTTGTTAAAGCCAGTT
>JAFMMH010000105.1 GCA_017851655.1 Flavobacteriaceae bacterium | reverse complement strand
CAGCAGAATTAGTCGCGGGTCCTTATCGAGCAAAAATAAACGCTGCTACGATGTTAGCCCAGTCAAAAACAATTCACCAAGCTGAAATCGATGCTGCATGTGAATACATAGATTTTTTGAGATTTAATGTTTCATTTATGCAGGAAATCTATGAAAATCAGCCTAAAAACAGTCCTGGAATATGGAACAGAATAAGCTACCGCCCTCTGGAAGGATTCGTTTATGCTGTGAGCCCCTTTAACTTTACAGCTATTGCTGGGAATTTATGTGCTAGCGCGGCCATGATGGGAAATACTGTTATCTGGAAACCGAGTGACCATCAGGTTTTTTCCGCTCAGGTGTTAATGGAAATTTTCATTGAAGCAGGACTGCCAGACGGAGTCATAAACATGGTCTTTGGCGATCCCGAAATGATCACCAATGTAGTACTAGAAAGCCCAGATTTTGCAGGTATTCATTACACTGGATCTACTGAAGTTTTTAAAGGAATTTGGGGGAAAATTGGGACACAAATTAGACGTTATAAAACATACCCAAGAATAGTGGGGGAAACCGGTGGTAAAGATTTTATTGTAGCCCATCCTTCCGCAAAACCTAAAGAAGTCGCTACTGGAATAATACGAGGTGCTTTTGAATTTCAAGGTCAAAAATGCTCTGCAGCTTCTAGAGTTTATTTGCCAGAATCAATTGCTGATGAAATCATTTCATTGGTTAAAACGGATTTGGAAACTATCAAGATGGGGTCTCCTGAGGACTTCGGTAACTTTATGACTGCGCTTATTCATAAAGGAGCTTTTGATCGTTTGACAAAAGCGATTAAACAAGTTCAAAAAGATGATGATGCAGAAATTATTGCAGGAGGAACTTTCGATGATAGTGTTGGTTATTTTGTAGCACCGACTGTGGTTCGAACTACTAACCCTAATTACACTACTATGACCAGAGAATTGTTTGGTCCTCTAGTCACACTTTATGTTTACCCTGACAATAAATGGTCAGAAACACTTGAATTGGTAGATCAAACTTCTGAATACGCTTTAACTGGTGCTGTCTATTCACAAGATCGCTATGCTCTTGAGGAAGCTCTAAAAGCTTTAGAACAAAGCGCTGGAAACTTTTATATAAATGATAAACCAACTGGAGCTGTTGTAGGACAGCAACCTTTTGGAGGAGCCAGAGGCTCAGGGACCAATGATAAAGCTGGATCTGCTTCAAATTTACTCCGTTGGGTTTCCCCTCGCTTGATTAAAGAAACTTTTGTCCCAGCAAAAGACTATCGCTATCCTTTTTTAGAAAAATAAAAAATTATAATGGTAAGTAAACCACTTTTTTAGTTTCAAAAAAAGGTGTGTCAAAATAATCCTTGAGATCAAAACATTCCGCTTTTGGAAAATTCAATAATTCCTCTGAGAGTTCTCCCCCTTTGAGATAAAGAATTCCATTTTTCATTGCATGCTTATGTTTTGGACTAATATTTTTTTTGACCCATGGGACAAAAGAATCCATTTTTGTAACTGCCCTGCTGACAATAAAATCAACTTTCCCTTTAAAATCTTCCGCTCGAACTTGAGAAGCCTCAACATTCTTTAATCCCAAAGATTCATGAACTGCATTGACCACCTTTATTTTTTTTCCAATAGAATCTATAAGAATAAATCGAGTCTCCGGGAAAAGTATAGCCAAAGGGATTCCAGGGAATCCTCCTCCTGTACCCACATCCAAAACACGAGCTCCTCTTTTGAATGTAATAATTTTGGCAATTCCAAGCGCATGGAGTACGTGCCGTTCATAAAACTCACTCAAATCCTTTCTTGAAATTACATTGATTTGAGCATTCCAATCGCGGTACAACTTTTCAAGTAAAGAAAACTGTGATTGTTGTTTTTCGGTAAGATTCGGGAAAGCGTGAGAGATTTTATCCATAGTGTTTTTTCAAAAGGAGTGTTATTATTGCAAAATTTGACCTATTTTTACATATAAACAATCTTTATGCAAGCTAAACAAAGACTCCGCTTTTCAAGAAAAGATCCCAAAGAATTTTTTAAAACTTTAAATATCCGTGTAAATCAATACTTCAAGGAGAATAAAATTGAAAAAACAGGGAATTGGAAATTATATCTCAAAACTATTGTGATGTTTGCTTTGATGATCGCACCCTATGTAGTTGTGATTACATTAAGCTTAAATCCTTGGCTTAAGTTAGTGCTTTGTATGGTTATGGGCATAGGAATGGCAGGAATTGGAATGAATGTGATGCACGATGGTAATCATGGTTCCTATTCTAAATACCCTTGGGTAAACACTTTTATGGGGAGTAGTATTTACTTATTAGCTGGAAATGTTTTTAATTGGAAAATACAGCATAATGTATTACACCATACCTACACAAATATTCACGGTCATGATGAAGATCTAGAGGCCGGAAGAATACTCCGTTTCTCAAAACATTCAGAGTGGATGCCTCATCACAAATTTCAACATTATTATTCCATTATATTATACGGTTTACTGACTTTAAATTGGGCTATAACTACTGATTTTCAGCAAATGAAACGGTATACTAAAAGAAAACTATCCTATCTAAATAGCAAAAAACCTAGCATGCAATGGATCGGATTATTTTTATCAAAAATTCTGTATTTCTCCATCTGGATTGTATTACCAATGATTCTCATTGATGCCCCTTGGTGGTCCGTACTAATTGGTTTTGTAGTCATGCATTATACCGCAGGCTTAATTTTAAGTGTCGTATTTCAGTTGGCCCATGTAATGGAAGATGCAGAGATGCCAGAACCCGATAAAACTGGTACAATGAAAAATACTTGGGCGATTCATCAATTAACAACCACAGTCAATTTTTCCACTAAAAACAGAATTGTAAATTGGTTTACAGGAGGGCTAAACCATCAGATTGAGCACCATATTTTTCCACATATAAGCCACATACACTACACAAAGATTGCTAAAATTGTTAAAAAAACAGCTCAAGAATTTAATCTACCATATAACGAATACAAAACAACACGAAGTGCTGTTTTATCGCATTTTAAATATTTAAAACAAATGGGTATGCAACCCAGCTAATCCAATTTAATGGACGCATTATCACAAAGAATCAACAGTCTTCCTGTATCTGAAACACTCGCAATGGCCGCGAAGGCCAGAGAATTAAAAAACCAAGGGATAGATATTATCGGACTCAGTTTAGGTGAGCCAGATTTTAATACTCCCGAATTCATCAAAGAAGCTGCTGTTCAAGCAGTCAATGACAATTGGAATTCGTATTCCCCAGTAGATGGTTATGCCGACCTTAAGGAAGCTATCTGTGAGAAATTCAAACGAGATAACAAAATATCCTACACACCTTCACAAATTGTGGTTTCTACAGGAGCAAAACAATCTATCGCTAATGTGTGCATGGTATTATTGAACCCTGGTGACGAAGTGCTTTTACCTGCTCCTTATTGGGTAAGCTATTCTGCAATTGCTAAACTAGCTGAAGCAAAATCAACGATCATTCCATCCAGTATAGAAACTGATTTCAAAATTACTCCCGATCAACTAGAGGCTGCAATTACACCAAAAACGAAGTTGATCATGTTTAATTCCCCAAATAATCCAAGCGGAACGATATATACAGAATCGGAATACAGAGCTCTGGGGAAAGTGTTGGAAAAATATCCTGACATCTATATCCTTTCAGATGAAATATAT
>JAFMMH010000035.1 GCA_017851655.1 Flavobacteriaceae bacterium | reverse complement strand
GGAGTTGTCGGCATCTATAATTGCGATTATAAACAAGGAAAAAGCCATTTCAATTGGGAATCTTATTGGCTCAAATATTTTCAACATTCTTGCTGTTATGGGCGTAACAGCCTTAATTAGCCCAATTAGAATAATTGATCAAGCACTTTTGAATGAAGATTTTATATGGATGATTGGGGTCACAATTATTATTTTACCGCTCGTTTTTTTTCCAAACAGAATGTCATTAGGTAGGATGGAAGGTGTAATTCTTCTTACACTATATAGCATTTTTATAGCTCAAATGTTTTTATAAAAAAACATCCCCAAGCTTTCACTTAGGGATGTTGTCAATAGATTAAAAAAACTTTTTTAAATCTTAGCAGATTTTACTGTCTTGATAATTCTTGCAGCAATTTTGTAAGGATCTCCATTGGAAGAAGGTCTTCTGTCTTCTAACCAACCTTTCCAGCCTTTCTCTACAGTCAAAATAGGAATTCTGATAGAAGCTCCACGGTCAGAAACACCAAAACTAAATTCGTGAATAGATTGTGTTTCATGTTTACCGGTTAGACGCAGTTCATTGTGAGCGCCATATACATCGATGTGTTCTTTTACTACAGGACGGAATGCTTCACATATTTTTTCGTAAGTTTCTTTAGAACCACATGTTCTAAGAACCTCATTAGAGAAGTTTGCATGCATACCAGATCCGTTCCAGTCTGTATCTCCTAGAGGTTTTGGATGCCATTCTATAGCAAGACCATATTTTTCCCCTAGACGTTCCAGTAAATAGCGAGAGATCCATATTTCGTCTCCAGCTAATTTTGCACCCTGGGCAAAACATTGGTATTCCCATTGTCCTGATGCTACTTCAGCATTAATTCCTTCTACATTAATTCCAGCTTCAATACACTGGTCTAAGTGCTCTTCAATCATTTCTCGCCCAAAAGCATTTTTAGCTCCAACCGAACAATAGAATTGCCCCTGAGGGGTTTGATCTCTTGGAAAACCTAAAGGGAGATTCGTTTCTGGATCCCATAAAAAGTATTCTTGTTCAAAACCGAACCAGAAATCGTTATCGTCGTCATCAATGGTAGCTCTTCCATTTGATGGGTGAGGTGTACCGTCAGCGTTCAGAACCTCTGTCATTACAAGCCATCCATTTTTACGATCTGGATCTTGATATAGAGCAACTGGCTTTAATAGACAATCTGAAGAATTTCCTTCTGCTTGTCTAGTTGATGAACCATCAAAAGACCAAATAGGGCAATCATCAAGTGTTCCTTTAAAATCAGTTACAATTTTTGTCTTACTTCGAAGATGTGATGTTGGTTGGTAGCCGTCCAACCAAATATACTCTAGTTTTGCTTTGCTCATATTATAAATAATTTTCACAAAAATATAATTTTATACTACCCCCTTACAAAAGAAAGGGCTAAAGAAATGAACAATCTATAATTTTTATGAACACCCCATTATTTTTAGGGTAATATTTATTTTTCTCCATTTTTAAGAGAAAACATTGATAAATATTCAAAATAGTTAACTTTGTAGTCTAATTCACTCCCTTAAAATTTATTATGCAAACTCTACGAAAAAAAAGTTTAGAACAGCTTGCAAAAGCACCTAAAATAGTAGCCAAGGGAAGCTTGTCAAGTAATGAATTTTCAAGTCATGTTTTAAATTCGAAACAGCTTCAGAAATTTATCAGTCAAAAGGCATTTGATCAAATAAAACAGAGTATTGAAAAGGGAACACAAATTAGTAGTTCTGTGGCAGATCAAATTGCTTCAGCCATGAAATCTTGGGCTGTTTCAAAAGGTGCATCACATTATACACATTGGTTTCAGCCGCTTACAGGAACTACTGCTGAAAAACACGAATCATTTTTTGGGCTGGACTTGGAGGGTAATCAAATAGAAAAGTTTGACGGTGATCAGTTGGTTCAACAAATTCCAAATGCTTCCAGCTTCCCTAGTGGCGGAATTCGAAATACATTTGAGGCTAGAGGATATACCGCCTGGGACCCTACATCGCCTGCTTTCCTTTTCGAAAACACCCTCTGTATCCCTACAATTTTTGTTTCTTATACAGGTGAGTCTTTGGATTACAAAACACCATTGTTAAAATCCCTGCAAAAGTTGGATGATGCAGCGACAGAAATTTGTCACTTCTTTGATAAAAATACTTCCAAAGTTAATGCTACCTTAGGTTGGGAACAAGAGTATTTTTTGATAGATCGAAGTTTGGCTCTGACTCGCCCAGATTTGCTATTGACAGGTAGAACATTAATAGGGCATGCACCTTCTAAGGGGCAAGAACTCAACGATCATTATTTTGGTTCAATTCCTTCTCGTGTCAGCGTATTTTTAAAAGAACTAGAGTATGAGTGCAGTTTCTTGGGAATACCAATTAAGACCCGGCACAATGAAGTCGCTCCAAGTCAATATGAGGTTGCTCCTGTTTTTGAAAATGCAAATCTCGCGGTAGATCATAATACGCTATTGATGGAGATCATGAATAAGATTGCATCCAAACATAATTTTACAGTCCTTTTTCATGAAAAACCTTTTGATAAAATCAACGGTTCTGGCAAACACACCAATTGGTCTCTGAGTACTAATAACGGGGTGAACTTGCTCAGCCCAGGAAAGACACCGATGAGTAATTTACAATTCTTATCTTTTTTTATCAATACCATAGCCGCGATTCTAAAGCATGAAGAACTAATACGTGCCTCAACAGTTTCAGCGAGTAACGACCTTCGTATTGGGCAAAATGATGCCCCTTCTGCAATGCTTTCAGTCTATATCGGACAACATCTACTGCAGGTTTTAGATGATCTTGAAAATGTAACGAAAGGGAAATTGTCTCCTGAAGAAAAAACAGATTTAAAATTAAATGTAATCGGAAAAATACCAGAAATACTCTTGGATAATACGGATCGTAATAGGACATCCCCCATTGCATTTACTGGGAATAAATTTGAGTTTAGAACCGTTGGATCAAAAGCCAATTGCGCTAAACTGACGACTGTTTTAAACGCTATTGTGACCGAACAATTAATTGAATTCAAAATAGCCGTAGACGGTTTAATTGATTCCAAAAAAATGAAAAAAGATGATGCTATTTTCAATATTTTAAGGGAAATGATTACATCAGTTAAAAAAGTACTTTCAGAGGGAAACAACGGTATAGTAGAAGGTAAATCAATTCGTAAAAGCAAAGCATTGAGTGAGTATAAAACTTCCCCTGAGGCTCTCCCAGCGTATATCAAGAAGAGTTCAGTGGCACTTTTTGAATCACTTGATATTTTAACCTCTAATGAATTATCAGCTCGGTATCAAGTAGATCTTGAAGCCTATGTTTCAACCCTTCAAATAGAATCTAGAACCTTAGGGGATATGGCTCGAAATCATATTATTCCAACAGCAATTCGTTACCAAAATATGCTGATAGAAAACATCAGGGGACTCAAGGAGATTTATGGAGATAAATTTAAATCTTATGCGGGAGAACAACTTTTGATTTTAGAGCAAATTTCAAATCATATTGCTGAAATTAATGAGGGTGTAACCAAAATGATTAATGCTAGAAAAGAAGCAAAAAACATAGAAGATTACCTTGAAAAAGCAATTCAGTATGCAGAAACCGTTAAGCCTTTTTTAACGAGTATCCGCTACCATTGTGATAAACTGGAATTAACGGTAGATGACACACTTTGGCCCTTAGCAAAATATCGCGAATTGTTGTTTGTTCGTTAATAAGTATCGTCCTAACTTCTTCTGGATTTAGCCAAAACTTGTATTTTTGTATAAAACCAATCTATGTCCAATAGGTATTCTCAGCGTGGCGTTTCTGCTCAAAAAGAAGATGTTCATCAAGCAATCAAAAACATTGATAAAGGTCTGTTCCCCAAAGCATTTTGTAAGATAGTTCCAGATGTTCTCACCGGGAGTGAAGATCACGCCATCGTAATGCATGCTGATGGAGCTGGTACAAAATCTTCTTTGGCATACATGTATTGGAAAGAAACGGGTGATTTATCTGTATGGAAAGGAATTGCTCAAGATGCCCTTATAATGAATACAGACGATCTATTGTGTGTAGGCGCAACTCAAAATATTTTACTGTCCTCTACTATTGGAAGAAATAAAAATCATATTCCAGGGGAGGTGATTGCTGCAATTATAGAAGGAACTGAAGAGCTGTTAGAAAATTTAAATAAATGGGGAATTTCGATTTACAGTACAGGAGGAGAAACAGCTGATGTAGGTGATTTGGTTCGTAGCATTATTGTAGATTCTACTGTTACTGCAAGAATGCATAAGAAAGACATAATTGATAATGCAAACATTCAAGAAGGAGATGTTATCGTAGGGCTTTCCTCAACTGGACAAGCTAGCTATGAAACTCAATACAATGGAGGAATGGGAAGTAACGGTCTCACATCTGCCCGGCACGATGTTTTCTCCAAGTCATTGGCGGCTAAATATCCAGAAAGTTTTGACCCAAATGTTCCTGAGGACCTAGTCTATTCTGGAACTAAAGGACTCACAGACGTATTGGAGGGGGTGCCGTTAGATATTGGAAAGCTAGTCCTTTCGCCAACTCGAACTTATGCTCCAATTGTTCATCAAATTTTCCAGTCTATCGATAGAACACACATTCATGGAATGATTCACTGCAGTGGAGGAGCTCAAACAAAAATTCTTCATTTTGTAGACCAGTTGCATATTATTAAAGACACCCTTTTTCCTGTACCGCCTTTATTTGATTTAATCCAGAAGGAATCAGGCACATCGGCTCGTGAGATGTATCAGGTTTTTAATATGGGTCATCGGATGGAATTTTATGTCCCCCCTGCTCAAGCCGAAGAGATTATTGCGATATCAAACAGCTTCAATGTCGGAGCACAAATAGTGGGTAGGGTAGAAGCATCCTCAACAAAAAAGCTTACCCTCAAAACTTCATATGGCAATTATGAATACAACTAAAATATTTGCTTTCAGCTCAGGGTTATTTTTGTTACTTATGCTCTTAGTTAGCTCGTTGTCCAATGCACAGGATAATTTATTTGAGATGCTTCGAGAGGAATCAGGAGTTACAGAAACAGCATTACTTCCAGAAAAAATGATTTTCACCCAACGCTGGCTATGGGGTGAAAAGGGACTGATGAGAAAAACTAAATGGTCACCCCTTACAACAGAACAACGAGAGAAGGAACTGAAAATCAGAAGAAAAATGTTGAAAACCCATCAGGTTATTGGTTTTGTTACTCTAGCAGGTATGATAGCTCAAGGAATTTTAGGAACCCAATTGTATAATGACGATTATTCTAAATATAAATTTCACAAGACTATAGGAAATATTACATCAGCCAGTTATTTTACAGGAGCGGGATTGTCTTTGTTTGCTCCTCCTCCCTTAATTCATAAAAAGTCTAAAGGGCTGAGTTCATCCCAAGCTCATAAATACTTAGCTACTCTTCATTTTTCAGCTATGTTGGCAACAAATCTCTTGGCAGAACACAATAAGAAATTACACAGAGCATCAGCTTTTGCAGCTTTTGGGAGTTATGCAACCGCCATTCTCGTTTTCAAATTTTAAATATCATGTATATCAAACTTTTATTTTTGCTAACTTTTCTTAGCACCGGTATGCAAGCCCAAGATGTCAAATGGCGCGTAGATACAGAGAACACCTTTATTCAATACGAAGGAAAGCACCTCTTGCACGAATGGAACGGAATTAATAAAAAAATTAATGGAATTGCAATTCAAAATCAAAAGTCAAATCAGATCAATAAGATTGCTTTACTGCTCAATGTAAAAGATTTTGACAGTAATAATTCAGGGCGTGACGCTCATGCACTTGAGGTTTTGGAAGCCCTTCGTTATCCCGAAATAAAATTTTTCGCAGATGATATTCAATTCGAAGGTGAGTTAGTGAAATTTTCTGGAACGCTTGAATTTCATGGGGTTACTGTCATTAAAAAAATACAGTCTCGATTTGAAATAAATGAAAACATATTAACCTTTAATGGAAACTTTGAAATAGTTCCCTCAGATTTTGGAATAGAATTGCCCTCTTTTTTGACGGTCAAGATCAAAGACTTAGTTCAAATTAGTTTTCAAATTGTCTTCGTAAAATAACCGTCTAAATCTCCTGACAATTTGTAAATTTGTGGTTCTATGATAGAAAAACTTCAAATAATTCAGCAACGCTTTGATGAAGTGTCTGACCTAATCATCCAGCCTGATATTATCTCAGATCAAAAAAGGTATGTACAATTAAATAAAGAGTACAAAGATCTTTCTGTGATGATAGAAAAAATTGATGCGTATAAAATTATACTTTCCAATCTTGAAGAAGCTGAATTAATTCTAAAAGAAGAAGACGACGAGGAAATGCTAGCAATGGCAAAAATGGAAATAGAAAGTGCCAAAGAGCAGCTTCCAAAATTGGAAGAAGAAATTAAATTTTTGCTCATCCCTAAAGATCCTGAAGATGCAAAAAATGTCGTGATTGAAATTCGCGCAGGAACAGGTGGAGATGAGGCGAGTATTTTTGCTGGAGATCTTTACAGGATGTATACCAAATATTGTCAATCTCAAAAATGGAACGTAAGTTTTGTAGATTCAAGTGAAGGAACAGCAGGAGGGTTTAAGGAAGTAATTTTTGAAGTATCAGGCGAGGACGTTTACGGTACTTTAAAATATGAATCTGGAGTACATCGAGTGCAGCGAGTACCACAGACTGAAACACAAGGTCGAGTTCATACCTCTGCCGCTACCGTTATGGTTTTGCCAGAAGCAGAAGAATTCGATGTGGAAATAGATATGAATGAAGTTAGGGTAGATTATTTCTGTTCTTCAGGACCTGGAGGACAGTCTGTTAACACGACCTATTCTGCCGTAAGGCTTACCCACGAACCTACAGGAATAGTTGCCCAATGTCAAGACCAGAAGTCCCAACATAAAAATAAAGACAAAGCCCTTAAAGTACTTCGTTCCAGACTCTATGAATTAGAGCTTTCTAAAAAGTTAGCGTTAGATTCTGAAAAAAGAAATTCATTAGTTTCATCTGGTGATCGGTCAGCAAAAATTAGAACTTATAATTACCCTCAAGGACGAGTTACTGATCATAGAATCGGCCTTACTTTATACGATCTTCCCAATGTAATCAATGGAGATGTACAAAGATTAATTGATGAATTGCAATTGCATCAAAATACAGCTAAGTTAAAAGAAGCAGGGGAAGTATTATGACACAAGAGACCCTTTTAAAAAACATCAAAGCAAAACAATCTTACCTCTGTGTGGGATTGGATATTGATTTAGAAAAGGTTCCAGAATTTATTAGAAATACAGAAGATCCTCTTTTTACTTTTGCCAAAGCTATAATTGATAAAACCCATTCCTATGCTGTAGCCTATAAGCCCAACTTAGCTTTTTTTGAATCTTATGGAGTTGATGGCTGGCGAGCATTTGATAAAATAATGCGCTATTTAAATGAAAATTATCCAGAGCATTTTACAATTGCAGATGCTAAAAGAGGGGATATAGGGAATACTGCAGCACGCTATGCAAAGGCTTTCTTCGAAAATTATGGTGTAGATGCAGTGACAGTAGCCCCCTATATGGGAAAAGATGCTGTAGAGCCATTCCTTACTTTTAAGGATAAATATGCTATTTTACTTTCTTTAACTTCAAATCCCGGGGCTTTTGATTTTCAGTTTACCGAAGAAAATGGTAAAAAACTTTTTGAAAAGGTATTGCAGACCAGTTTAAAATGGAATGGAGCAGCGCAATTGATGTATGTGGTTGGAGCTACGAAAGCTTCAGCATTGACCTCTATAAGACAAATTATTCCTGATGCATTTCTTCTTGTACCAGGAGTAGGAGCCCAAGGAGGAAGCTTAAAGGAGGTCTCTGAGTTCGGAATGAACGAGTCTTGCGGTCTTTTAGTAAATTCTTCTCGTGGGATTATTTATGCCTCTCATGAAGAAAATTTCGCTGATGCAGCTGCTAGCGAAGCAAAAAAAATACAGCAAGAAATGGCTGGCTACCTTCTCAAAAAAGGAATCATATAGTGCTTCATCACTCTACATATAAAGCAGAAAATAACTCTAAACAATGGATAACCTTTGTTCATGGAGCTGGAGGAAATTCTTCCATTTGGTTTAATCAGGTTCGTTTTTTTAAAGCGTATTTTAATATCTTACTCATAGACTTGAGAGGACACGGAAAGTCTGAACCTTCTTCAGAAGAGTTAGAATATTCTTTTGATTTAATCATTCAGGATATAATTGAAGTACTTGATCAAAATCAGATCAAGAAATCTCACTTTGTTGGAATTTCTCTTGGCAGTATACTAATTCAGAAAATGATGCAAATTCATCCAGATAGGATGGAGAAAATAGGATTGGGAGGAGCAATACTGAATTTAAATGTACAATCTAGAATCCTTATGTTTTTAGGGAAACTCACGCAGAGTATTTTACCTTTTATTTGGATATACACTTTTTTCTCTTACGTAATTATGCCCTATAAAGCGCATCGAAAATCAAGAGCACTTTTTATCAGAGAGGCTAAAAAATTATCTGAAAAGGAATTTAAAAAATGGTATAAACTTACGGCTAAACTTTTGCCTTTATTAGAAAAAATTAGAGCTCGAGAAGTTAAAATACCGGTGCTTTATATCATGGGTAGCCAAGATTATATGTTTTTGCCTTTTGTGAAGAAAATTGTACGGTTACATCATTCTTCCAAATTACTAACTCTTAAGCATTCAGGACACGTAGTGAATATCGATCAGCCTGATAAATTCAATACAGTTCTTTTGAATTTTCTGCAAACAGATTAATTGAAAACGATCGTTTTGTTGTTGTAAGACATGATCTTTCGTTCGCAATGTAATTTCAGCGCTCGAAGTAAAACAATACGTTCTAAATCTTGTCCTTTCAAAATAAAATCATTCACGTCATGTCCGTGAGAAACGCGAATGGTATCTTGTTCAATTATTGGACCAGCATCCAATTCTTCAGTAACATAATGACTGGTTGCCCCAATAATTTTAACCCCCCTTTCAAAGGCAGAATGGTACGGTTTAGCCCCTGGGAATGCAGGTAAAAATGAATGATGTATATTGATGATTTTTGATGGGAATACATCGATCACTTTCTTTGAAACGATCTGCATGTATCGCGCCAAAACTATAAAATTAACTCCGTATTTTTTGAGTAAAACCAATTGCTTTTCTTCAGCCTCCTCTTTGGTCTCTCTACTGACAGGGATATGATAAAAAGGAATGTTAAATTGATTGGCAATGTGCTCTAGGTCATTGTGATTACTGATGATAAATGGAATTTCACATCTTAATTTCCCAGAACTTTGTTGAGCAAGTATGTCATATAAACAATGGTCATATTTTGAAACATAGACTCCCATTTTGGGAAGAATATCAGCAAGATAAAAATCATATTTTACATGAAATTTAACGCCTAGTTCATTTTGAAAATTTGAATTTATTTCTTCGTAATCATCCTGATCCAATACTGCTTCGACCTCAATCCGCATGAAAAATGCATTTTGGATACGGTCTACATATTGATCAATATAAACGATATTACCACCTCTTTTGTGAAAAAAGTTAGTGACTGAAGCAATGATACCCTTTTGATCAGGGCAATTCATTAATAGAATTAATTTTCTCATAAAAATTTAAATGAGCTAATTTCCAGGTTGGGTTATCTTAAAGTTTTCTTTTTCTTTTGCAATATCTACCATTTCTTTAACTTCTGAAAGTAGTTTTTTGGCATCGTATATTACTCCTTGTCTAATAGTGTATTTAACTCCTCCTACCCGGACAACCTCATTGTTTTCTGTTAATTTAATTGCTCCAGTTCCATAGAGTACTTTCATATTTTGGAGTGGATTTTCTTCTATGATTACAAAATCAGCATCTTTGCCGATTTCTATTGATCCCGTTTGTTTGTCGATTCCTAAGGCTTCTGCGCCATTTAAGGTGGCAGCTCTAATGACCTCTAAGGGATGAAAGCCTGCTTCTCTGAGTAATTCAAGTTCTCTGATATATGCGAAGCCATACAATTGAAAAATAAACCCAGAATCAGAGCCAGTAGTGACCCGTCCACCTCTATTTTTATATTCATTGATAAAAGTCATCCATAATTTGAAGTTTTCTTTCCATGCCACTTCTTCCTCCGTTCCCCAAAAATGCCAATAGGAACCATGAGAGATTTTACTGGGTTGGTAAAACTTCCAAAGTGATGGAAGGGTGAAGTCCTCGTGCCATTCAGCTCTTCTCGCTCGATGAAGATCTCTGCTAGCCTCATAGATATTGAAGGTTGGAACCATGGTGAAATCCAAATCAATGAGTTCATTCATAACATTGTTCCAGTGAGTTGAATAGGGAGCTGCAGCTTGCTTCCATAATTTGCCCGCTTCACCAAAACGGTGCTGTTCGTTTTGATAATTATAATCCAACGGGTAGTTTTGAACGGTTCTATCATCAAATAATGCCTCAGGCAGCCCATACCAGTGTTCCATTGTGGTTAGTCCAGCCCGAGCAGATTGTAATGCATTCCAACGCGCTACGCTTAGCTGAGCATGGTGACAGGCAGAACGTAGTCCTAGTTTTTTGTTTTCATCCAAAGCAGCAATCATGATTTCTGGTTCTGCTCCAAAAAATTTGATTCCATCTGCTCCATTTTTTGCATTCTGGCGAACCCATTCTCGTGCTTGTTCTGGAGTGCTTATTTGATTTTTACTTCCTTGACCAAACCCTGTATAGGCTAATATTCTTGGTGCGATAATAGTATTTTTTGCACTTTGTTTTTTTAGATTTACCGCATACTCAACTCCTCTTCCGCTAGGTTCTCTGACAGTGGTCACCCCGTGTGCAAGCCAGAGACGAAAGACATAATCCCAATCCGCCCCTTGAGCAACACCACCTATGTGCCCGTGCATGTCAATAAAGCCAGGAAGAACAAATTGTCCATGAGCATCAATTTCGTGACCTCCAGCTTTCAACTTAGGTCTTTTAGATTCATTTATTGCTACTCCAGGATAGCCAACTACTTGAATCCCTACGATAGTGTGGTCTTCAATTGTAATATCTACTGGTCCAATTGGTGGAGCTCCGTTTCCGTTAATAAGAGTCGCGCCCCTAATAATTAGTTGGGAAAAAGGACCCTCTGCGGCATCAGAATTAATTTCTTGCGCACTGCCTATTAAGCTGCTTAAAAGAAGAAAAAGAAAAAAGAATTTGTTCATGAATCTATTTTTAAAATATACAAAAAAAACCTCTCACGAATGTAAGAGGTTTTTTAAAATTAAAATGACTTATGGTTATGCCTTTTTAGTTTAGTGTTGGTTTAGACGAAAATCTGAATAAGCATCCATACCATGTTCAGAAAGATCAAGACCTTTCAATTCTTCCTCTGTGTCTACTCGGAGTCCAATGGTTTTCTTGATAACAATTAAAATAATGAACGCACAGACTACAGAAAATGCTCCAACGATACCTACCCCTATAAGCTGGATGATGAATTGATCGAAACTAGCCATAGCTCCAAAAATACCCACAGCCAAAGTACCCCAAATTCCACAAATCAAGTGTACTGCAATTGCTCCTACAGGATCGTCTAATTTAAGTTTATCTATTAGAGCAATTCCAAGAACAATGATTACACCTGCAATGATACCAATTAGAATAGCGTCAGTAGGGCCCATTTGATCTGCGCCAGCTGTGATACCTACAAGCCCTCCCAAAACGCCATTCATAAACATCGTTAAATCGTAATTCTTGTACATAAAGTTCGAGAAAATTGCTGCAGAAATACCACCAGCTGCAGCTGCGAGGCAAGTGGTAACTAGCGTTAAGGAAGTCAGTTCAGGATCAGCTGAAAGAACAGATCCACCGTTGAATCCAAACCATCCTAACCAGAGAATTAATACCCCAGCTGCTGCCAATGGGATATTGTGCCCGGGTATAGCGTTTGGTTTCCCGTCTTTATTAAATTTACCAATACGAGCACCAAGAAGATAAACTGCAATAAGAGCTGCCCAGCCACCAACAGAGTGAACAAGCGTCGAACCAGCAAAGTCATAAAATCCCCATTGGTCTAAAAATCCACCACCCCATTTCCATGAGCCGATAATTGGATAAACTATACCTACATAGATTATTGAAAAGAGCATAAAGCTATTGAGTTTGATTCGTTCAGCTACCGCTCCAGAAACGATGGTAGCAGCTGTAGCGGCAAACATCCCTTGAAAGAGAAAATCGGTCCACCAAGTATAGCCTCCACTTGCATATTCTGCGGTCATTCCGCCTTCAGGTGCTGCGATTCCGAAACCTGCAAATTTAAAGAAGCCCATGGCTCCTTCTTCAAAACCAGGATACATTAAATTGAACCCTCCGATACAATAAAGTAAAAGTCCAGAGGTAATTACAAAAAAGTTTTTGAATAAAATATTTACTGCATTTTTTTGACGAGTAAGTCCAATCTCTAAAAAAGAAAAACCTAAGTGCATAAAAAATACGAGTGCTGTACAGATCATCATCCATACGTTGTTTGCTGTAAAAAGAGCAGTGCTTTCCATAATTTTTGTTTTTAAATAATTTAGTTAAGTGATTTACCGCCTTTTTCGCCGGTTCTAATTCGATAAGTTTCCTCAACGGGTAAAATAAAAATCTTACCGTCGCCAATTTTATCTGTTGCTGCGGATTTTAAAATGGCATCAATCGTTAGTTGAACAAATTCATCATTTACAACGATGGATAGATAACGCCTTTGGATTTCGGAGGTGCTATAAGTAATTCCTCTGTAGACGTGTCCTTCTGTTTCATTGCCAATTCCTGTAACATCCCAGTAGCTGAAAAAATTAACTTCTACACTGTGAAGAGCTTCTTTGACTTGTTCAAATTTTGATTTTCGGATAATTGCTTCTATTTTTTTCATAATATTTATTTTTAGAAAATGATCTCAATGAAGAGGTGTTTGAAAACGTTAATCATTTAGTAGGGTTAAAACGAATAGATCATTGCCATTACAAATGATGCGAGACTGTCTGATGTTTCTGTTGGGGAGATTGCAAAGATCTCAGAAGAAGCGCTGTCTAGCCTAAATTCGGGCTTAAACATAAAGTTTCCAGAAGTATAGCTTCCAGTAAGTGTGAGGGAAAAGTTATCAGCATCTCCATCGCTTACAAGAGCTCCATAGCCATCTGTTTCAGAGAAGAATTCTCCTCGAAGTCCAATGGCAAAACTATCGCTTGTAGTGATTTGAGGATATAGCGCGACTCCTGCAAAACCAGTATCTCCATCCAATGAAGCTGAGGTTGCATTGATTCCTAAGAAAAAGCTGTCGCTAAGGTCGAATCCACCAGTGTAGTCTATTTGAGCATAACCGTCTCCACCTAAAAAGTTAATGTACTGACCGTAAAGTCCTAGTTGCGCTCCAAAAGCAGTATATCGATCGTAATTTGCTTCGGTTTGATCTGTTTGATTAAAAACACCTAACATTAATGAGATATCCTCTGCTAATTCAAAGTCAAATTTAAGTCCTGTGTGAGAAAAAGGTCCAAATGAGAACATGTATGAAGTAGAGTAGTTGAAGTTTGCTGCTGGAGAAATAACTTCGTATCCGAGAAAGGTATTAAAGTTACCCATAGTGACTGTTACACCGTCTGCTAAGTTGTAATAAGCATACAGTTGATTCACTAATTCAGAAGAATTTCCTTCCGAACCGAAAACAGCATCAGAGCCTCTAGGTCCAAAAACTACATCAGCTACAAAACCTGATTTTTCACCTTCATAAGAAACTATGAAATTTGCCATTCCTAATGCAAAACCATTAAGGTCAGCAAAAGAGGTGGCTGGAGCTACTGGATCTTCAGAAAAACTTGTTCTGAAATAAGTGTCTACTGTTCCGCTGAAATTAAAACTTGCTTCAGCTGTTGAGTCATTTTCTTGAGCATTTGTAGCCGCTGGAGTAAATGAGATTAACAGAATTGCAATCGCGATAATGGAGTAATTTTTTTTCATTTTCATATATTTAAGTTTAGAGCAAAACTATATAAGTTATAAAATGACCACTCCAATTAGGGGGTATATTTTTTTATTTTTAATAAATAAAAAGTTACACCCCCATAAAAATGAGGGTATCTTTAAAATAAAGTAAATAAATTGTCAATTAAGCAAAAAAAAGGGGGTGCTTAGAATAAAAGCTTGATTAATAGGTGACCCAACCCCACAAAAAGCAATCCTCCAAGAATACTTAAGAGTGTGTATCCTATAAAACTGCCAAAATCTCCGGTACGAAGAAAGAATAGGTTTTCCATACTGAAGGTCGAGAATGTAGTTAGTCCACCACAAAAACCAACAGCAGCAAAGAGGTAAATGTCAGAACGTTCAGTTCCATTTTTGAGCGCCCAGCCAATAAGTAGACCAATCAAAAAACAGCCAACAAAGTTTGCCAACATAGTTGACCAAGGAAAACTATTCCTTGGAACCTGAATAAATTTGCCGATTAAAAATCGGACTATAGAGCCAATACCGCCACCCAGAAAAACGAGGAGTATATTTTTCATTTTTGGGTAAGGTATTTAATAAGGACCAATGCGCTAAAAGCGATAAAAAAACCGATTACTATTTTATAACTGCCTTTAAAGTAATTAGGTTGTTTTTTTTTATCTGAGCGATAAGAAAGAATTATTATAAGAGTAAAGGCTATTACAAATAAGAGTGCAAAAATTAATTGTCCAAAAGAAAACATCTTCTATTTTTTTGACTAATTTAGAAATAATTAACCCATAAACATTCAATTATATCATGTTAAATAAACCATTAAGTGCAGTCACTTCTTTTCATCAAGCGTATGGATTAGGGATTGAAACAAAACCAACAGTTTCTTTGCCTGAAGCAATTTCTTCTCTGAGATTTAATCTAATGAAAGAAGAAAATGAAGAATACTTAGAGGCTGTTAAAGAAGGAGATTTGATTGAGGTAGGAGATGCTTTGGGCGATATGCTTTATATCCTCTGTGGGACAATAATAGCGCATGGTTTTCAGGATAAAATTGAAGCAATCTTTGATGAAATTCAGAAAAGTAATATGAGTAAGTTAGGACCAGATGGAAAACCAATCTATCGCGAAGATGGTAAAGTGATGAAAGGGCCTAATTATTTCAAACCTGATTTAGCAAAAATATTGACTGAGGATTAATTGATACCTCTTCGCCATTCGAAGGGATCTTCCGCAAGATTATATTGAATATCCAGAAGCTTTTCTTTGAGTGAATTTGCTAATGGAGTCTCTTTTGGCAATTTATATACTTGTTTCTGATGTGAAAAACTATTGATTGGCAAAACAACAACTGCAGTTCCAGTACCAAACACTTCTTCTAAAGTTCCGGCTTGGTGGGCATCTTTAATTTCTTGAACCTTTATCGGACGCTCCTCAACACTTAATCCACTGTGCTTTGCTAAGTCAATGATACTTTTGCGAGTAATTCCGTCTAAGATTCGATCGTTTGTAGGAGAGGTGATTAAAGTATTGTTGATTTTAAAGAAAATATTCATTGTCCCAGCCTCTTCCAAATACTGATGTGAATTTGCATCAGTCCAAATAATTTGCTGGAATCCATCTTTTAATGCCTCTGAGGTAGGATAAAATTGGGCTGCATAATTTCCTGCAGCTTTAGCAAAGCCAACACCACCATTTGCAGCACGACTGTATTCTTCTGCAATTAAGACGTTGATTTCACCACCAGTGTAATAGGACTTTACTGGAGCACAAATGATCATAAAAAAATATTCATTTGCCGCTGATGCCTGCACACTTGCTTGGCTAGCGAAAACAAAAGGACGTATGTATAATGAATTTCCTTTTCCTGGTTTTATCCAATCTTTGTCCATAGACAAAAGGGTATTCAATCCTTCAAAAAAATAGGATTCTGGAAATTCTGGAATTTGCAAACGATTTGCTGAACGGTTAATACGTTTGAAATTTTCCTCAGGACGAAATAACCAAATTTGATCTTGGTCATCCTTAAATGCTTTCATTCCCTCGAAAACAGCTTGACCGTAATGAAAAACACTTGAGGAGGGATCTAATGTAAGAGATTGATAAGGCTTAATCTCTGGATCTTGCCATTTACCATCTTGGTATCTACAAATAAACATATGATCCGTAAAGGTTTTGCCAAATGCGAGTTTATCGAAATCAATTGAATTGATTTTTGAAGTTT
Source organism: Flavobacteriaceae bacterium (assembly GCA_017851655.1). GTDB lineage: Bacteria > Bacteroidota > Bacteroidia > Flavobacteriales > Flavobacteriaceae > MS024-2A. Next base: position 971 of record JAFMMH010000035.1, on the reverse strand, counting down.
GCGCTTTACTGATGTTCATTTTATTCAAATTTGGTTTAGTAAAATTAATTTTTTTCCAAAACTAAACCTCTATTCTGTATTTATTTTAGCATTTTTTGTAATTAATTGTGTTTTTGATGGTGTATGGAGAATATTTCTAATTTTTTAATAGTTATTTTGATCGTTCTTTAAATATTCATCATGAATCATGAAAAAAAGATTGTGCTTACAAAAGACGGCTCTTATACCCTTCGTATAGATGCATTGAAAGAGTCATACCATTCTTTGCATGGAGCTCTCACAGAATCTGAATTTATTTATTTAAACCACGGACTTCATTTCTGGCAAGAAAACAATCAAGGAAAGCGATGTCGGATTTTAGAAATAGGTTATGGAACGGGTTTGATATCTTATTTAAGTTACTTAGAGGCCCAAAAGAGTCAAACTGGAATGGATTATACTGCAATTGAGCCTTATCCACTTACGTCAGAAGAATCCGAATTATTGAATTATGATAATTTATTTGAAATTTCCAAGAATCAACTTTCGCATAAAGATTTTTCAAAATTACTCTGGGAAAAGTCCCTTGCGATTTTACCCGAATTCAATCTCCTAAAGAAAAAAATTCTTTTTGAACATTTTAAGAGTACAATTTTATTCGATTTGATTTTCTTTGATGCTTTTGGAGCACATGTTCAACCTGATTTATGGGGAACAGAATGGATGCGAAAATCATTTAACCTTTTGCGTTCAGGAGGAGTTTGGGTAAGTTTTTGTGCAAAAGGATCCGTTCGCAGATCATTACAAGAAGTTGGTTTCGAAGTTGAGCGATTGGAAGGCCCGCCAGGAAAACGCGAAATGTTGAGAGCAATCAAGCCATAAATAGCTATTTTTGAAAAAAAAAATGAAGCTACTGATCACAGGTGCTACTGGTATTGTTGGAAAGACACTGGTTCAAAAACTACTTAAGGAAGGTCATAAGATTCACTATT
>JAFMMH010000034.1 GCA_017851655.1 Flavobacteriaceae bacterium | reverse complement strand
TCGCTCTTGATTCCATTATGAATCCTACCAATTTTTTTTCTGTCCCTTCTGCTATCTCTTTTTCTATTTGAGAAGCGTTGATACTTCCTTTTTCTGGCTTGCTAATCCATTTAAGACCGGCTGCAATAGGGGATGTAGAATCGTTGATTTCATTACCGTATAAGCAATATCCCATTTCCATCCGTAAAGTATCACGTGCTGCCAAGCCAACGGGTACAATCCCTTCTGAATTACCAGCCTCAAAAACAGTATTCCAAACACGAACTGCATGTTCTGCGGGAAAATATATTTCAATTCCTCCAGCTCCTGTGTATCCAGTAGTAGCAATAAGAACATTTTCTAGTCCTGCGAAATTCGCTGTGGTATGACTGTAGTAGGGAAGTTCATCCAGTTTGGCTTCTGTAAGAGATTGCATTGCAGTAAGGGCTTTTGGACCTTGTATTGCGAGTAGTGCAGTTTCATCGCTTTTATTTTTAATTGCTGCTCCAAAAGCGTGATTATGTTTTTGAATCCAATCCCAATCTTTTTGAATATTTGATGCATTAACAACCAATAAATAATGCATTTCCTCTAAACGGTATACGATTAAATCATCAACGATTCCACCAGTTTCATTGGGGAAGTAATTATATTGAGCTTTACCAATATTTATTTTGGAAATATCATTACTACATACATATTGAAGTAAATCTAAAGCATGAGGTCCAGAAACGTAAAACTCACCCATATGTGAAACATCAAAAACACCCACATTATTTCGAACCGCTAAGTGCTCTGATTTAATATTATTATACTGTATGGGCATCTCATAACCTCCAAAAGAGGTCATTTTTGCTTTCAGTTCAAGATGTGTATTGTAAAGTGTTGTTTTTTTCATAAGTTAATGCTCAAAATAAAATCTATGATTTCAAATTTAAAAAGCTCCTTGTCCGTTGCTTCTGTCTTGTCTTTTTTCTTTTTATTAAGTTCCTCTGTCCTAAAGGCGCAAAAATCGGAACTTTCATTGGATTTTCATAAAAATAGGCGTGTTGAATTGAGGCAAAAGCTTCCAAGTAACAGTGTTGCTGTATTTTTTTCATCTCCTATTAGGAATCGTGCGAATGATGTAGATTTTATTTACCATCAGGATCCAAATTTTTTCTACCTCACAGGATGGAATGAACCACATGCAGTATTGTTCGTTTTTAATGTACCTCAAGAAGATGAAGAAGGGGTTTATTATGAAAAATTATATGTCCGAGAGCGCGATCCACGAAACGAAATGTGGAATGGAAAACAGTTGGGTGTAGAAGGAGCTGAAAAAATGGGTTTTGATAGGGTGAAAAGTAAAAGTGAATTTGTCAAAACTGAATTAAAGTTAGACCGTTTTGACACCGTTTTGATGTTTGATTTTGAAAATGATGTGCGAGACGATAAAAATGATTCAAGTGATTTGTTTGATTTGCAACAATATTTTAAAACTTCTATTAATTACCCTGATAATTTTGATGCTGATCGATACCGTTTATATCTGAGAATCCAGAATGCTGAGGCTGAAGAAGTGCCTCAAATAAAAAGAATGATTTCTTATTATGCTGATCAGGATAAAACGCTTATGGAAGACCCATTAATTGTTGATTTTCTGAATTCCGAGGAATCTACATCATTGAACGATCTTAAAACGAGAACTGCTTTTCTGACAAGAGATTTTAATTTTGACATTGATCAGCTTTCTTTTTTGATGGCAAGTTTGAGAGAGAAAAAGTTAGAAGAAGAAATTATCTTGATTAAAAAGGCTGTACAAATTTCTGCCCAAGGTCAGATAGAGGTGATGAAGGCAATTCATCCTGAAATGACTGAGCGAGAAGTACAAGGGATTCATCAATTAGTCTATAAAAAGTACGGTGCTGCTCATGAAGGGTACCCTTCTATTGTAGGAGCTGGTGATAATGCATGTGTCTTACATTATATTACAAACGATAAAACAGATCTTAAAAATCAGTTAATTCTGATGGATTTGGGTGCTGAGTACAATGGGTATACTGCTGATGTAACAAGAACGATTCCTGTTTCTGGTGTATTTAGTCCTGAACAGAAAGCATTATATCAAATTGTATACGATGCACAAAATGCGGGTATTCAAGCAGCGCAGAATGGAGCAAGTTTTCGAGACATCACTGTTGCGACAAATGAAGTTGTTTCTAAAGGATTAATGGAACTTGGACTCATAAAGGACCCTGCAGAATTTAGAAGGTATTTGCCTCACGGAATTGCGCATCATATTGGATTGGATGTCCATGATCCAGGTCTTTATGAGTTACTTGAGTCTAATATGGTCATTACAGTAGAGCCTGGTATTTACGTTCCAGAAGGGAGCCCATGCGATCCTAAATGGTGGAACATCGGAATCCGTATCGAAGATGATATTTTAATTACAGAAAAAGGACCAATTAATCTCTCTGCTGCTGCTCCCAGAGATTGGAAGGAAATTGAAAAACTGATGAAACAAAAAAGTCCGCTTGACGATTTTACACTACCAGAACTAACTATTGATTAACGCTCTAGGAGAAAATTTCTCAAAGATTGGTAGTCATTGATTGGAAGACTTAACTTAGTTTTTTCCATGATGTTTTTTAATTGAGGAGGAGGATCTAATTTGATTTTGAGCGTAGATTCTACGGTAGGGGCAAACTTGATGGGATGCGCAGTTTCAAAGAAAATTCCATAAAAATCCTCGTTGTTTTGATCCTCTAAATAGGCTTTTAAACCCAAATAACTGACTGCACCATGAGGATCTGCAATGTAATGACTATTGTTGTAAATCTCTTTTAACGCTTTTTTGGTTTCATTATCAGTAAAAGAATACCCACTCACAACTTTTTTGAGTTTATGAAAATCGTTATTAAATAATTTTTGAATCCTTATAAAATTACTGGGATCACCTACATCCATTGCGTTTGAGATAGTTGACACTGATTTTTTAGGATTATAATTTCCAGTTTCTAAATAGCTAGGAACAGTGTCATTCACATTGGTACTTGCAATGAAATGTGTAATTGGAAGCCCCATTTTATGAGCAACAAGTCCAGCACATAGATTTCCAAAATTTCCGCTGGGAACAGAAACTACTAACTTGTTATTTGATTTTGGTCTGTTTTTGTATGCAATAAAATAATAAAACATTTGAGAGAGCCAACGTGCAATATTAATCGAATTTGCAGAGGTTAAAGCGACTTCATTAGTCAATTCAGGATCAATAAATGCGGTCTTGACCATATCTTGACAATCGTCAAAAGTCCCATCTACTTCAAGTGCTGTAATATTTTCCCCAAGTGTAGTGAGTTGTTTTTCTTGCACTTCACTTACTTTTCCTTTGGGATAAAGAATGACAACATCAATTCCTTTTACCTTGTAGAATCCATCTGCCACAGCTCCTCCAGTGTCGCCTGATGTAGCCACTAAAATGGTAAGTTTTTTTTGTTCTTCAATTTCATTGGCGTAAGCCAAACAACGAGCCATAAAACGAGCTCCAACATCTTTAAATGCAAGGGTAGGGCCTTGAAATAATTCCAAACTTGCTATGGAATTGTTAATTGGGATGAGAGGAAAATCAAAGTTTAATGTATCCTCAATGATTTCTTTTAAACGTGCCTCTGGAATATCACTTCCTACAAAAGGTTTTATCACCGTCAGTGCAATTTCGTGATTGCTGTATTTCCCAATGTTTTTGATAAAATCTTTTGGGAGTTTAGGAATCGATTCAGGGTAATAGAGTCCACGGTCGGGTGCTAATCCTTTTCGAACAGCTTCGAGAAAACTTACAGCGGAAGAATTGTAATTTAAACTGGAATAGTTCATGAATGTGAAATAATTTTGATTCCTTCTGTATTGACTTTGGAAACATGAATTTGATATTCTAAATCAAGGTTTTTGTAATGAGATTCCATCGCTTTGCCAACCTTTATTGCAGTTTCTTCTCCCTTAGATAAGGCATAGATAGAAGGACCTGAGCCTGATATACCACTTCCTAATGCACCTGCATCTATAGCGGCTTGTCGGGTTTCATGAAATTTAGGTATGAGTAATGCCCTGTATGGCTCAATGACTTTATCCTTCATGCTTCTTGAAAGTAATTCATAGTCATTAGTATACAATGCACTTACAAAAGCACCAAGATTTCCCCATTGTTCTACAGCTTTGTTAAGTGGAACGTTTGGTTTCAAGATAGCTCTTGAATGCATTGTTTTTAATTCAATTCTAGGGTGTATGATAGTTGCAACTAATTCAGATGGATTTGGAAGTTTTATGACATCTAGAGAAGCATTACTTCGAACAAGTGTGAAACCGCCTAGGAGTACTGGAGCTAAATTATCTGCATGAGCAGCTCCACTTGCTAGGGCTTCTCCCTCCATAGCGAATCGAATGAGTTCATTTCGAGTGAATGGGGCTCCAAGGAGTTCGTTTATTCCGAAAACAGCTCCAGCAGCACTAGCAGCACTACTACCGATACCACTTCCAGGTTTAATTTTTTTATCTATATCAATCTGAAACCCAAAATCACATCCAACTTCTTTAACTAAAGCAAGACCTGCAACACTGGCGACATTTTGTAAGGGATCTTTGGGCAGACTTTGCCCTGTAACACGTCCAATAGTTACCCCAGGTTTCTTAGTTTTAGATATACGCATGACGTCGCCTACAGAATCTAAACAAAAGCCTAGAACATCAAAACCACAAGAAACGTTGGCAACGCTGGCTGGTGAAAATATTTCGATTTCATTCATACTCAACCTTTTCCAATTCTTATGATGTCCCCGAAGATTCCTCCTGCAGTAACTTCCGCACCAGCACCAGCTCCTTTTACAATAAGGGGTTGCATTTTATAGCGGTTGGTGAAAAATAATATAATGTTGTCGCTTCCTTCGAGATTATAAAAATCATGAGAGGGATCGATTTCTTGAAGACCTACACTGGCGACTCCGTTTTCTAGTTGTGCTACATATTTCAAACGACAGCCTTTATCATTGGCCTTTGACAATAATGCTTGAAAATGAGCTTCATATTTTTCAAGAGCTTCAAAGAAAGAAGCGTTGTCTTTTGTTTCTAACACTTCCTGAGGTAGAAATGAATTTTTATTGATAGACTCTAATTCATGTTCAAACCCGCTTTCACGTGCTAAAATGAGAATTTTTCGAGCCACGTCGACACCGCTCAAATCAATTTTAGGATCGGGCTCGGTATAGCCCTCTTTTTGAGCACTTTCCACGATACTTCTGAAAGTAGTGGAAGAAGTGAAATTATTGAAAATGAAGTTTAAACTTCCCGAAAGAATTGCTTGAATTTTATGTATTTCATCACCAGAGGCAATTAAGTTATTGAGTGTATCAATAACAGGAAGACCAGCGCCTACGTTCGTTTCGAAAAGAAAAGGAGTTCCAAATTTACTCGCAGTCTTTTTGAGTTCTTTATAATTGGCGAGAGAACTAGCGCAAGCAATTTTATTACAGGTAACCACTCCAATATTATGCTGTAAAAAGCGATTATACTCTCCCGCAATATCTTCATTTGCTGTATTATCTACAAAAATGCTATTTCTTAGATTGAGGGATTTTATATGATTAAAAAAAACTTCACGATCGGCTTTAATGGGGCTATTATCGAGTGCTGATTTCCATTCATCAAGGTTTAGTGGATCATCATTTAAAAGCATTTTTCTAGAATTAGAAAGTGCAATGACTCGAACTTTTAATCGAAGATGTTCAAGTAAATAGTCTTGTTGTTGCTTGATTTGCTCTAACAACTTACTCCCTACATTTCCTACTCCAGTGATGAATAGATTGAGTTCTTTAGTTTGTGTTTCAAAGAAACTTTCATGAATTGTATTTAGTGCTTTCTGAGTATTTCTTTTATCGATAATAATGGATATGTTGCGTTCAGAGGCACCCTGAGCAATTGCTCTAATATTAATATTGTTTGCACCGAGACTACTAAATAATTTACCACTTATCCCTTGATGCTTTTTCATGTGATCACCAACTACAGCAATATTAGTCATGTTCATTTCAACTTTGGCAGGTTCGACCCTTGAAAGACTTATTTCAAATTCAAATTGAGCATCGATTGCTTTTTTTGCTTCTTTCGCGTCTTCCATGCGCAGTCCAATGCATATTGAATGTTCTGATGAAGCCTGTGTAATCATGATAATGTTTATTTTCTTGATCGAAAGACACTCAAATAAGCGTTTTGAAAAACCGGGAATACCAATCATTCCACTTCCTTCAAGGTTTATTAAAGCAACATTTTCAATATGGCTTACACCTTTAACAACCGTCCCATTTCCTCCTTCAGAAGATCCTTTTTTGTCAATACGTGTCCCTTTGGCATCTGCGTTGAAAGTATTTTTTATTAAAATTGGGATTCCTTTTTCAATTAGGGGTTGAAGGGTAGGCGGATAAATTACTTTAGCACCAAAATGAGATAGTTCCATTGCTTCATTATAAGAAAGAGAGGCAATGGGTAAAGCTTGAGAAACTAAACTTGGATGGGCGGTGTACATCCCGCTGACGTCTGTCCAAATTTCTAACACTTCTGCATTAGTGTAATTGGCAATTAATGCGGCTGTATAATCTGAACCTCCTCTTCCTAAATTTGTGATTTCATCGTTTTCATCAGTTGCAATAAATCCTGGAATCAAGACTATTGCACTATCATTATTTTCAAAAAAAGTATTGCAAGCTTTTTGACTTTTTTTCTGATCAATAACTTCTCTTTCATTTACTTCTTCTGTAAATAAAAGTTCTCTTGCATCTTTAAGAACCACATCTTGATCGAGGTACTTTAAAGATTTAAAGATGATATTGCTTGAAAGAATTTCCCCAAAACTTGAAACTTTAGCTAAGCTTTTTGGGGTGAGTTCTTTGAGAGTAAAAATTGACTCTAAAAGCTCTTCTAGACTATTAAGTTGAGATTTGAGAAAGCTAATTATTTCACTTTGACGGGTAACAGGAATGAAATGTAATATAGGATCTAGATGGCGTTTTTCAATGGCAGAAATACTGGTTTTATATTTAATGTCTCCTTCACTGGCTTTTTCTGCCATTTCTACAAGTAAATTAGTGATTCCTCCTAGAGCGGACACTACTACGACTTGTTTTGTTTCTTTAGATCTTTTTATGATATCAACAACATGAGAAATGCTTTGTGAATCAGCTACAGATGTACCACCAAATTTTAAAACTTTCATTGGTAAATTTTCTCCTATTAATTACAACCAATAGAATTGGTTCATTTTTAAACAGGGCAAAAATACCACTATTTACCACGTGGGAAAAACAATTTGGGAATAAAAAGAGACCGAATTAGGATGATTTACCAGTTAAATAAACCAATTTAAAATTCTCTAAGAGGCTTTTACTTCCTCTTGATTGATTTCTAAAACTAAAGCATCTTTGGCTTGGTTAGTATTGACAGCTATATGATCTCCTTCTTTAATTGAATTGTTTACGACATGTTCGGCAATCAAATCTTCAACATGCTTTTGAATGGCACGATTTAATGGTCTTGCGCCGTACTTACTGTCAAAGCCTTTTTCAGAAATGAAGTCCTTTGCGGATTCCTTAATGGTAATTTGATATCCAAGTTTTTCAATTCTGAATATCAGATCTTTAAGCTCGATTTCAACAATTTTTCTAATATCAGTTTGATCTAAGGCATTGAATATTACGATATCATCAATTCTATTTAAGAATTCAGGTGAGAAGGTTTTTTTCAATTCTTTTTCAATAACACTTTTTTCAATTTCAGTAGATTGTGCTTTTTGAGATGCAGTTTCAAACCCTAAACCTCTTCCAAAATCCTTTACTTGACGTGCACCAATATTAGATGTCATAATAATGATGGTGTTTTGGAAGTTAATTTTTCTACCTAAACTGTCTGTTAAAAAGCCATCATCCAATACTTGAAGCATCATATTGAAAATATCGGGATGTGCTTTTTCTACTTCATCTAGAAGGATGACAGAATATGGACGCTGGCGAACTTTTTCACTTAATTGTCCACCTTCTTCATATCCTACATAACCAGGAGGTGCACCGATAAGCCTTGAAATAGCAAATTTTTCCATGTACTCACTCATGTCAATTCTGATCAGATTTTCTTCTGATTCAAAAATTTCAGAGGCCAATATTTTTGCAAGTTGGGTTTTGCCAACTCCTGTTTGTCCAAGAAAAATAAAAGAACCAATCGGTTTGTCAGGAGATTTAAGACCTGCTCGATTTCTTTGGATAGCTTTAACAACTTTTTCAATAGCCTCCTTTTGCCCGATAAGTTTTTCACCTATAACTTGGGATAGTTTGGAGAGCTTGTTTTTTTCAGATTTTACAATTTTATTTACGGGAATGTTTGTCATCATTGATACCACATCAGCAATATCATTTTCATTTACAGAAACCCGATTTAATTTTGAATCTTCTTGCCAACGTTCCTGAGCTTCAATCAAAGAACGCTCGACTCGTTTTTCATCATCCCGTAACTTGGCTGCTTCCTCATATTTTTGTTTTTTGACGACAGAATTTTTAAGATCGCGAACTTCATCAAGTTGAGCTTCTAAATCAACGACCTCTTGGGGGACACTCATATTGTTGATGTGAACTCGAGAACCTGCTTCGTCTAAAGCATCAATAGCTTTGTCTGGAAGAAAGCGATTTGACATATAGCGATCGGTTAGTTCAACACAAGCTTTGAGAGCTTCATGGGTATAATTTACATTGTGATGATTCTCGTACCTTTCTTTGATATTCACCAAAATTTCAAGTGTTTCTTCTGGATTGGTTTGTTCTACCAATACTTTTTGAAATCGTCTTTCAAGAGCGCCGTCTTTTTCAATATGTTGACGGTATTCATCTAATGTAGTCGCACCAATACATTGGATTTCTCCTCTGGCTAAAGCGGGTTTGAACATGTTAGAAGCATCGAGACTTCCTGTAGCTCCACCGGCACCAACTATGGTATGAATTTCATCGATGAAAAGAATGATATCATCATTTTTTTCTAACTCATTCATTACAGCTTTCATGCGTTCTTCGAACTGTCCTCTGTATTTTGTTCCTGCTACAAGACTAGCTAGGTCTAGAGTAATTACTCTTTTGTTATACAAAACACGAGACACTCTTTTTTGAACAATTCTTAAAGCCAAGCCTTCTGCTATAGCGGACTTACCAACACCAGGCTCCCCAATGAGGAGGGGGTTATTCTTTTTTCTTCTACTTAAAATTTGTGAAACGCGTTCAATTTCTTTTTCTCTCCCGACGACAGGGTCTAGTTTTTCTTGTTCTGCAAGGGCAGTTACGTCCCTTCCAAAATTGTCTAATACAGGAGTTTTAGTTTTTTTGGATCCTTTAGAATCAGAAGTAGGAATAAAAGGATTCTCTTTGCCATCTCCTTCATTTTCTTTTTCATCTGAAAAGGAGGCAGAGGAGGGAAGTTCATCATAGTTGTCAGCATCATTAGTCAGCATGAGCTTGAATTGTTCTTTGACAATATCGTAATCAATATTTAGTTTGGAGAGTAGTTTTGTGGTAGGGTCGTTTTCATTGCGTAAAATACAAAGAAGTAAGTGTACGGTATTGATTAGTTCACTCTGAAAGAGTTTGGCTTCAAGGAAAGTAGTTTTTAAAGCTCTTTCAGCCTGACGAGTTAGGTGTAAATTCTTTTTGTCATTGAGACTTTGGGTATTTTCTAATGTTGCAGGATTGAGAATTTCCACTTTGCGTCTCAATTCTTCTAAGTTTACCTCAATTGCATTCAAAATTGCGATAGCTTTACCTCCTCCATCTCTCAAAATACCAAGCATTAAGTGCTCCGTCCCTATAAAGTTATGTCCCAATCTAAGGGCTTCCTCTTTACTGAAGGCAATCACATCCTTAACGCGCGGTGAAAAATTATCGTCCATAACTTATTTTTTTGGTTTTTAAGTGCAAAAAACACACCATAGTTTTATACACAATGCTAATAGACAAAAAAATATCAATATTTCAAAAACTGAGACCTTATTATTTATAACAAATTTACGCCTCAATTCTGTTAATAATTTTATGAATTCTCCTTCGTTTTGACGTCGTTTTTGTAGACTGTTTACGTATTTTAGCTTTAATAAATTTAAACTATGAGCGAAGCAGATAAAGTCATCCCGATCAATATCGAGGATGAAATGAAATCAGCCTATATTGATTATTCTATGTCTGTCATTGTGTCACGTGCCTTGCCTGATGTGCGTGACGGACTAAAGCCAGTTCATCGACGTGTGCTTTTCGGCATGCACGAACTGGGAATAAGAGCCAATACTGCACACAAAAAATCAGCCCGTATAGTGGGTGAAGTCCTAGGAAAGTACCACCCTCATGGTGATAGTTCAGTTTATGACACCATGGTACGGATGGCACAGTCTTGGAGTTTACGTTATTTGTTGGTAGATGGTCAAGGAAACTTCGGTTCTGTTGATGGGGATAGCCCAGCAGCCATGAGATATACAGAGGCTCGTATGCGCAAAATATCCGAAGATTTATTGGCTGATATCGATAAGGAGACCGTAGATCTTCAGTTGAATTTTGACGATACGCTCAAAGAACCTACTGTATTACCAACACGGGTACCAAATTTATTAATTAATGGTGCTTCTGGTATTGCCGTTGGGATGGCAACAAATATGCCTCCCCATAACCTAACAGAAGTTGTTGATGGGACCATTCAATACATTGAAAATAATGATATAACCATTGATGAATTAATTCAAACGATCAAAGCACCCGACTTCCCAACAGGAGGTACAATCTATGGCTATGAGGGTGTACGTGAAGCTTTTCAAACAGGAAGAGGTCGTGTAGTTATTCGAGCGAAGGCAAATATTGAAGAGGTCAATGGAAGAGAATGCATCATTGTAACTGAAATACCATACCAAGTTAACAAGGCTGAAATGATTCGAAAAACAGCTGAATTGGTAAATGACAAAAAATTAGAGGGAATAAGTTCCATAAGGGACGAGTCTGACCGAAATGGAATGCGTATCGTGTATGTCTTAAAACGTGATGCAATTCCGAATATCGTATTAAATAAATTATATAAATACACTGCATTACAATCATCATTTAGTGTCAATAACATAGCACTTGTAAATGGGAGACCTCAAATGTTGAATCTCAAAGACATGATTCATTATTTTGTTGAGCATCGACATGATGTTGTAGTGCGAAGAACTAAATACGAACTTAGAAAAGCAGAGGAAAGAGCTCATATACTTGAAGGACTAATCATAGCTTCAGATAATATTGATGAAGTCATTGCGATTATTAGAGGGTCTGAAAATGCTGATGCTGCAAGAGAGAACTTAATCAAACGTTTCGAACTATCTGAAATTCAATCTAAGGCTATAGTTGAAATGCGTTTGCGTCAATTGACAGGTTTAGAGCAAGACAAACTTCGTTCTGAATATGATGCTCTGATGAAAACAATTGCAGATCTTAAAGACATTCTTGATAAAAAGGAACGAAGAATGGAAATCATCAAAACAGAATTGTTAGAAGTTCGCGAAAAGTATGGTGATGAGAGAAGATCTAATATTGAATATGCTGGAGGTGACTTAAGTATAGAGGACATGATTCCTGATGAAAATGTTGTAATTACAATTTCTCACGCAGGTTATATCAAGCGAACCCCTTTGGCGGAATACAAAACTCAAAATAGGGGGGGTGTAGGTCAAAAAGCCTCTACAACTAGAGATGAAGACTTTTTACAAGACCTTTTTGTAGGAACCAATCATCAATACATGCTCTTTTTTACCCAAAAAGGGAAATGTTTTTGGATGCGAGTTTATGAAATCCCTGAGGGATCAAAAACAGCAAAAGGACGTGCGATACAGAATTTGATCAATATTGAACAAGATGATAAAATTCAAGCCTTTATTTGTACACAAGACTTGAAGGATGAAGAATACATCAATAGTCATTATGTCATTATGGCAACCAAAAAAGGGCAGGTTAAAAAGACCTCACTAGAGCAATACTCTAGGCCTAGAGCTAATGGGATCAATGCAATAAGTATTCGTGAAGATGACGAGCTTTTAGAAGCAAAACTAACCAATGGGAATAGTCATGTTATTTTAGCAGTGAAATCAGGGAAAGCTATCCGTTTTGAAGAAAGTAAGACGCGACCCATGGGAAGAGGTGCTTCTGGGGTTCGAGGAATCACTCTAGCAGACGCATCTGATGAAGTTGTTGGAATGGTTTCTGTAAATGATATGGATGCCCATATTTTAGTCGTTTCTGAAAACGGCTACGGAAAACGATCAAGTCTTGAAGATTACCGGATTACTAATAGAGGAGGTAAAGGTGTAAAAACCATCTCTATCACTGATAAAACTGGAAAATTAGTTTCCATCAAAACAGTAAGTGATCAAGATGATCTTATGATTATCAATAAATCTGGAATTGCAATTCGAATGGAAATTGCCTCTCTAAGAGTTATGGGACGAGCAACTCAAGGCGTTCGTTTGATAAACTTAAAAGGAAATGACACTATCGCTGCAGTAGCTAAAGTAATGAAAGATGAAGAGACTATTGAAGATGTAAGCGATCTTGATGTAAATGATGGCACTATAATTGAGTAAATAAAAAAAAACAACCTTTATAATTGAACAATGAAAACACTAATACCCTTATTTTTTATTTTATTTCTGACACTTTCTTATGGTCAGAAGAAAGAGATCAAAAAGGCAGAAAAATTATTTGAAGCAGGAGATGTACAAGGTGCAGTTGCTACTCTTGAATCGAATTCGGCCCTTTTTGATGCAGCCGATGAAAAAGTTTTAAATCAAAAAACTTTTTTAGAAGGTAAAATAGAGCAAGCCAACAAAAACTTTCAAGCTGCTTTTGACAAATTTATGGAATACAAGAGTGCAGTTGGCAGTAATTCTAATCTTGATGCACAATTGGTAACCTTATCTACTGAAATCGTAAATAGCGCTATTGAGGACAATGAGGCAAAAAGTTACAAAGAAGCAGCAAATAAATTGTATATCGCTTACAAGATTAATCCTGAAGTAAACGTTGACTATCTATACTACGCAGCTTCAAGTGCTGTAAACGGCTCTGAATATGATCTAGCTCTGTCATTTTATAATGAGCTCAAAGAAATACGATACGAAGGGATTACCGTAAAATATTTTGCAAAATCTGTTGCAACCGGAGAGGAATCAGAATTTTCTCAAACTGAATATGAACTTTATAAAAAAACAAAAGAGTATTCGGATTTTAGAGAAGAGGCAACCGAATCTAAATTCCCAGAAATTGTAAAAAACATTGCTTTGATTTACGCTGAATTAGGCGACAATGAAAAAGCAATGGATGCTGTAAAAGAAGCTCGAGCTGAGAATCCGAAAGACTTGAACCTAATTTTGACAGAGGCTAATTTATACGTTCAATTGAAAGAGAACGATCGTTTTGAAGTCTTGATGAAAGAGGCAATTGAGCAAGATCCTAATAATGCAACTCTTTATTTTAATCTTGGTGTCGTAAATTCTCAAAATGGAAAAAAGGATGAGGCTAAATCTTATTATGAGAAAACAATTGAGATTGACCCTAACTTTGAGTCTGGATATCTTAATTTGGTTTCACTCATCTTAGACAAAGAATCCTCTATCGTTGAAGAGATGAATGGTTTAGGTAATTCAAAAGCTGATAATGCTCGTTATGATGTATTGAAAACTAGCCGTGAAGATATCTATAGAGAATGTGTACCTATTTTAGAAAAACTAATAGAGGTAAACAAGAATGAGGAAGCTATCAAAACCTTAATGAACATCTATGGAACATTAGGAGATAATGAAGGCTTTATGAAGATGAAGGCTCTTATTGAATAATTTTTCAGGTATAAAGATCAAAACCCTCTTTTAGAGGGTTTTTTTATATTATTTTCTTAATAATTCTCAATTTGTGACTGTGCTGTTGAGTATCAAAATTATAAATTCCTGTTTGGTCGATACGATCTATTCTGACTTTACCATGTGCATGAAGAATATAGTGGTTTTCAAGTAGGAGTCCTACGTGGACAATATTTCCTTCGTGATCATCAAAAAAAGCCAAGTCACCCGCCTCACTTTCATCAATAAAGCTAAGGGTTTCTCCTAAGTTAACCTGCTGAGAAGCATCCCTAGGAATGGCGTATCCGTTAATTCTATACACCATTTGAACTAGTCCGGAGCAATCGATTCCCAAAGGTGTTTTCCCCCCCCATAGATAGGGTGCGTTTAGATATAACGATGCCGTTTTGATGAGATTGGATTTTTTATTTACACCTTTACTTGCAGTGCCTTTATAAGTCTGATTTAAGAATCTAGCAGCAGCTATATTACTTCCCATTACTACAGTAGTCAAAGTTTGGTCATCGGCTTCGATATAATCAACCAATTGTTGGCAGTATTGAGCTCCTGTACCGCTAATTTTTTCAGCTTCTTTTTGAGAAATCTCCTTTATTTGCTTATTGTCAATCCATCCAGTGTAAGAATCCTGTAGGGTGGAGATTTGCATCCAATCTTTTTTTTCGGATGTAATTTTAAAACAATCTCCGTAAAGTAATTGAGAGACCAATTCACTCTTGTGGCTGTTTTCTTCGCGTATTGGTACAATACTTAAATGACAAATGCCGTACTTCAAAATTATATTTTAGAGTGAGTAAATAGCTTCTTGCATACAAAAATAGGAATTTTAAAGCCAGATCGGGTCATCAACTATAAAAATAGCCTAGATGAGAATTAGTTTATGTAGTTTTGAATTAAAAGGTACTTTTTGAAATCACTTTGGAAATTTATCGTTGCACAGCAAGGTCTTCTTTACAAGTCTTTATTGATCTTGTCGAGTTCTATTTGTTTGCTTTATCTATTTCCTCTTGGAGGGCAATTTAAATATGAGTTTCAAAAAGGGCGCTTATGGCAATATCCTACCTATTACGCTCCTTTTGAATTTTCAATACTAAAGTCTGAGGCAGAAATAGAATCGGATAGAATTGCTGTTTTGAAAAACTTAAAGCCCTATTTCAGGAGTGACATGAACTTGAAGCAAAGTATTTTGGAAAAGTATCCAGAGACTTTCATGATTCATTTTTCAGAGGAATCAAATCCGATTCTTTTGGATAGTCTTTTTCAGTTTGGAGAATCCCTGTTGAATAAAATATATAGATATGGGGTATTTCCCCCCAATTACAAGCACCAGGGCAGCAGAGAGGTGTTATTGATTCAAGGTCAAGAAGAGATTCCCATAACGATAGAGGAAGTTTTTCGACCCGATACTTTATCTAAATATCTTGTCCAAAATGCGCCTGAGGGAATGCTTGAGAAACATATAGAACTTTTTAAAGACCTATTGTTTGAATTAATTACACCTAATATAACGCCAGATACCTTTTTTGATCAACGAGCTCAAGAAGAGGCCTTACAAAACCTTTCGCTTTTCAGAGGCGTAATTGCTGCTGGAGAATTGATAATTACTGAAGGTCAACTTGTTAATGAAAAAGACTTTGAGGTTTTGAGTTCTTTG
Source organism: Flavobacteriaceae bacterium (assembly GCA_017851655.1). Taxonomy (GTDB): domain Bacteria; phylum Bacteroidota; class Bacteroidia; order Flavobacteriales; family Flavobacteriaceae; genus MS024-2A. The sequence continues at coordinate 1,682 of JAFMMH010000034.1, read as the reverse complement.
AGAAACGAATTTTCATTGCGACAGGGGGATCAAAGTTTGGTTTGGGTAGTTGTTGGATATTCCATTCTTATCCTTTTGACGTTTACACTGTTGTTACTTTTTTTACATGCCTACCGCATGTCTATTTATGAAAACAACAGAAAGCTAACTTTCATCTTCTTTAATATTGTCATCATTATAATAGCAGTAACACTCGTTATTAATTACGATACTACTTATGTATTTGCTGTACCCATTTGTATTTTGCCTTTAATTGTAAAAGCTTTTTTTGATGCCCGTTTAGGACTGTTTACTCATGTCCTGACTGTATTGTTAATCGGATTTATTGTACCCAATAGTTTTGAATATGTCTTTATTCAGATTATGGCTGGAATCATAACGATACAAACTATTGCCCAGCTTTATCGAAGAGCGAATCTGTTTATTTCAGTTGGACAGATTGTGTTGGTATATCTGATTGGATATTTGGCTTTTACGACAATACAAGAAGGTAGTTTAGCACGTATTGATTTCACTCCATTGGGAATGTTCTTGCTTAATGGTTTGCTAATGCTTTTTGTTCAGCCATTAATTTATATAAATGAAAAAGTATTTGGATTGGTTTCAGATGTTTCCCTTTTAGAATTATCTGACACCAATTCTACCCTTTTAAAAATGCTTTCAGAAAAAGCACCAGGGACTTTTCATCATTCGTTGCAAGTGGCCAATTTAGCAGAGGCTGCTGCAAATGAAATAGGAGCCAATGCCTTACTTGTAAGAGTAGGAGGGTTGTATCACGACATAGGTAAGTTAGAAAACGCAAATTATTTTTCTGAAAATCAGATGGGTACCTTTTCTCCTCACGAAGAACTTTCACCTAAACAAAGCGCAGAGATCATCATAGCACATGTTAGAAGAGGAATAGCAATAGCTCAGAAAAATAAACTCCCAGATAGAATTGTTGATTTTATTCGGACACACCACGGAACATCATCTGTTTATTATTTTTACAAAAAACAATTGGAAATTGATCCAGAAACATCAGAAACTGATTTTCAGTATCCTGGGCCCAAACCATTTTCAAAAGAAACGGCAATTTTAATGATGGCTGATGCAGTTGAGGCCGCTTCAAAAAGCCTTAAGAATCCTAATATCAATCAATTAGAGGATTTTATTAGTGGTATTGTTGACGGAAAAATGAAGGCCCTGCAGTTCAATAATTCCAATATTACTTTTTCTGAAATTGAATCTGTTAAGAAGGTATTTTTCAAAAAATTAATTAATGTTTATCAGCTCAGAATTGAGTACCCTAAATAAACTCAAAAAAGATTGCATTCTTTTTATCTAAGGTGTATTTTTGTGCACTTTGTTTCGGGAGAGGTGCCAGAGTGGTAATGGAGCAGATTGCTAATCTGTCGACGGGTAACCGTCGCCAGGGTTCGAATCCCTGTCTCTCCGCTCTACAGTCCTGAAAGCCTAGTGTTTTCGGGACTTCTTTTTTTCAGTTGCCTGCAGAGTTGCCTTTTCTATTTCTAACAACACCGATTTTCACTATTCAAATTTAGTCGTTTTTTTATTGAGTATCTTTGAGTATTCAAATAAAATTCATTCCAATTCACAGTATTTAATAACCAGCAAGGGCATGGACCACCTTAATCTATGCTATTGCATAAACTTAAGAGAATGAATTTATCAAAAGATTA
>JAFMMH010000033.1 GCA_017851655.1 Flavobacteriaceae bacterium | reverse complement strand
GATTAAATATGCTATATGATAAAACTTTGATTGCAAAGTGATAAACCCTAAATTTGTTGTGCTTGGTTCAAACGACCAAAATTAATGATAATTTTAAGGATGCATCAAGATTTTTTACCTATTTATCCTTTTGTAAAAACGAGTCCAATGAAGACGATTCTAATTTCGTTTATTAGTAGAATTGTTTTATTGATTTTTTTCATTGGAATTAATGAATTACATGCACAGGATAAACCTTTTGTAGTAGTTCTGGATGCAGGTCATGGAGGTCATGATTCAGGGAATAGAGGTAATGGTTATTATGAAAAAAACATTGCTTTAAATATTGCACTTAAAATAGGTTCCCAGTTAGAAAAAATTCCTAATGTAAAAGTAATTTATACTCGAAAAAAGGATGTTTTTATAGAATTGATTCAGCGTGCAAAAATAGCTAATGAAGCAGATGCAGATCTTTTTGTTTCAATTCATTGTGATGCCTTTACTTCATCTAAAGCCTTTGGTGCGGGGACATTTGTTTTAGGTCTTCATGCTAATGAGCGAAATTTTCAAGTAGCTCAGAAAGAAAATTCAGTAATCTTTTTAGAAGAAAACTACGAACAAAATTACGATGGATTTGATCCAAATGATCCTGAGTCAGTGATCAGTTTGATTCTGATGCAAGAGACCTATCTAGATCAAAGCATAGTAGCTGCCAATACCATCCAAAAGAGTTTTGTAAACAATTTAAAGCGAAAAGACAGAACCGTAAAACAAGCCGGTTTTGTAGTACTTAAATATACCTATATGCCAAGTGTATTGGTGGAAACTGGATTTTTGACAAATAAATCAGAAGGAGCTTTCTTGAACTCAGGAAAGGGGCAAAATCAAATGGCTGATGCAATTACTAAAGCCATACTTAATTACAAAAATGAACGTGCCGCTAGTGTACAAAATGAAGGATTACTATCTGGTCAACTGCCACAATATGCTGAAAGCCCAGCTGAAACAGCTTTATCAGATTTGGTCTTTAAGATACAAATTGCAGCAAGTAAAAATAAAATAGAAACCAAAGCATATAACTTTAAGGGATTAGCTCCCATAGTCCGGGAGAAAAGTGGATCACTCTATCGCTATTTTTATAGCCAATCTTCAAGTTATGAAGCATCAAAAACTCATTTGAAAATGGCGCAATCTAAAGGCTTTCCTAATGCGTTTATTGTCGCTTTCAACAAGGATAAAAAAATAACAATTAGTGAGGCACTCCGTCTTTTAAAATGATGCTCTTCTGAAAATAATTCCTAAATTTGTGTTGCATCATAAAACACTTAATTTTGATTATATCCCGTGAAGTAAAAACAGCCATACTTATTTTAGGTTGTGTTGCTATATTCATATTCGGTTTTAGCTTTCTCAAAGGAACATCTCTTCTAGATAATAGTACCCAAGCCTATGCATTATACGATGACGTAGAAGGTCTGGTGCTAGGAGCTAATGTGACCATCAATGGAATGAAGGTAGGGAAAGTGAATTCTATTGATTTTGATGAGAATTATGAACAAATTAAAGTTGGATTTTCCATTCGAAATGATTTGACTTTTTCTGGTGAGAGTACAGCACAACTTTATGAAGCAGGACTAATTGGTGGAAAAGCAATTGCTATTTTAACCAAATATGACGCAACAAATGAAGTAAAAGATGGAGATATACTGCCCTCTGAAATTAAACCAGGACTTACAGAGTTAGTAAACCAACAAATCGCACCCTTACAAAGCAAGATTGAGGGGCTTTTAACGTCAGCGGATTCTCTCTTTGCCGGGGTGAGTAATGTTTTAAACTATCAAACACAAAATAATTTAAAATTAGCTCTTGAAAGTTTGACCGTAAGCATTCAAAATGTTTCCTCACTAACGAACAACATGAATACTCTTGTAGAGGAAAATAGAAAGAATTTTAGTGGGACTATGAATAACCTTCAGATGACTACAAAAAATTTAAATCAATTGACAGACTCTCTTAATCAAATTCCATTAAACACAACATTCAAGAACCTTGAGCAAACATCTGAAGATTTGAAAATCTTAATTTCTAGAATGGAATCAGGGGAAGGTACAGCTGGAAAACTTTTAAATGACGATCAACTGTATAACAAACTTTTAGGATCTTCTGAAGCATTAGAAGCTTTGTTAAACGATCTAAAAGCTCATCCAAAAAAATACGTTCACTTTTCTATTTTTGGACGAAAAGAATCAGCTGCTCCAGAGAAATAATATCATACATGAGCTATTTGCCAAATTTTATTTTTCTGATTTTATTGATACTCGGTGGAGGAATTTTTCTTAGAAATATCCTTCAAATTAAAAGAAATATAAATTTAGGAAGAGCTACAGATCGTAAAGATCAAATTTCCCAACGATGGAAACAAATGCTCCGAATTGCTTTGGGGCAATCTAAAATGGGAACCAAACCCTTGGCGGCTTTCTTACATCTTATTGTTTATGTCGGATTTATAATCATCAACATAGAGTTATTAGAGATTGTTCTCGATGGACTTTTAGGTACGCATCGTTTATTTGCACCTCTTTTAGGTTCGTTTTATAACATACTAATAGCAAGTTTTGAACTTCTTGCTCTTCTTGTTTTAGTAGCAGTGTTTTTCTTTTGGGCACGCCGAAATGTAATCAAAATTAAGCGCTTTTGGAAGGCTGAAATGAAAGGATGGCCAAAATATGATGCGGATCTAATTTTGTATTTTGAAGTTGTACTTATGAGTTTGTTTTTGTGTATGAACGCTACGGATTTTTTAATTCAACAACAAGATGTTCCACATTTCATAAAGGCAGGAAGTTTTCCTGTGTCACAATTTCTTCTTCCATTGTTTGATGGATTTGCATTAGAAACATTACTCATCTTGGAGCGAATATTTTGGTGGGCTCATATTGCAGGGATACTGGTTTTTTTAAACTATTTGTATTATTCAAAGCATTTACATATTCTCCTTGCCTTCCCAAACACCTTTTATGCAAAATTAGTTCCAGACGGAAAATTTGAAGTGGATCAGAATATCAAAAATGAGGTTATGTTGATGCTATATCCAGACCAAACTGAACCAAGCTCCCAAGGTGAGGTGCCTTCAAAGTTTGGCGCAAGTGATGTTTTTGATCTCCAATGGACACAATTGATGAATGCCTACAGTTGTACAGAGTGTGGGAGATGTTCAGAGGCATGTCCTGCGAACCTAACTGGAAAAAAATTGTCTCCTAGAAAAATCATGATGGATACACGAGACCGTCTTGAAGAGGTCGGTAAGAATTTGAATGCCAACAATGGCGTATTTAAACCCGATGACAAACAATTGTTGCATGACTACATAAGTGCAGAGGAATTATGGGCGTGTACCTCTTGTAATGCCTGTGTAGATGTATGTCCTATTGCTATAGATCCTCTGTCAATTATCATGGATATGCGCCAATACCTTGTTATGGAACAATCAGCAGCACCCCAACAGCTTAATTCCATGATGAATAATATTGAAAATAATGGTGCCCCATGGCCTTTTAGTAATCAAGATCGTTTGCAATGGGCAAACGAATAATTAAATCAATTTAAATTATGCGACGAGAAGAAGCAGAAAGTTATTTACACAAAAAAGTTGAATCTGGAGAGATTGTCAGTCCTGTCCTTCCGGAAGGAATTAAAAATTACTTAATCGATATAGATGGTACTATCTGTGATGACATTCCCAATGAGGAGCCAGAAAGAATGGCAACAGCTAAATTATATCCAGATGCTCTTGAAACATTAAACAAATGGTTTGAAGAAGGTCATTTAATTTGCTTTTTTACTTCTAGAGTAGAAGCACACCGTGATGTAACTGAAAAATGGCTAAAAAGCAATGGTTTTAAATACCATAGCTTACTTATGGGAAAACCAAGAGGAGGGAATTATCATTGGATTGATAATCATTTGGTAAAAGCTACTCGTTACAATGGTAAATTCACAGATCTGATTGAAAAAGAAGTTACTATTGAAGTATTTGATGATGGTAAATCACAATAACAAATAATGAAATTAAATGTCCCTACTTTAGCCTCTCTACAGGAGCAAGGTCAGAAACCCGACGTGGTTTTTTGGGTTGGATGCGCTGGGAGTTTTGATGATCGCGCAAAAAAGATCACGAAAGCTTTTGTAAAAATTTTAAATCACACCAAAACTTCTTTTGCCGTCTTGGGAACCGAAGAAAGTTGTACCGGTGATCCAGCTAAGAGAGCAGGAAATGAGTTTTTATTCCAAATGCAGGCACTTCAAAACATTGAAACACTAGATCGCTATGGGGTTACGAAAATAGTTACGACCTGTCCTCATTGTTTCAACACATTAAAAAATGAATATCCTGAATTGGGTGGGAATTATGAGGTAATGCATCATACTCAATTCCTAAAATCATTAATTAAAGAAGGGAGTCTTAAAGTAGAAGGGGGTGTTTTTAAAGGAAAACGAATTACTTTTCACGATCCCTGTTACCTTGGTAGAGCTAATAAAATTTATGAAGCTCCTCGTGACTTAATTCAAAAATTAGATGCAGAACTGGTTGAAATGAAATCTTGCAAATCTAAAGGATTGTGTTGTGGTGCTGGAGGTGCTCAAATGTTTAAAGATGCAGAATCAGGAGACAAAGAAATTAATGAAGAAAGAACGTCACAAGCTCTAGAAACAAAATCTGATATTGTAGCAGCAGCCTGCCCATTTTGTACAACCATGATGACAGATGGAATAAAGCACCACAAACAAGAGGATCAAGTCAAAGTAATGGATGTTGCTGAATTGATTGCTAATGCTAATAATTTATAAAAAATGATCGTTCCTTTTGAATCTCTACCCCAAGAATCCAGAATATGGATTTACCCTTCTAACAGACCTTTTCAAGAAGAAGAACTTGTTTTAATCAAAGACGCCCTGTCACATTTTCTTTCAGAATGGACGGCACACGATCAAGCATTAGAGGCAGCGTTTAAAATTCCATATAATCGATTTATAGTACTCGGTTTAAATCAGGAAAAAACCCAGGCGAGTGGTTGCTCAATTGATAAATCTGTGCGTTTTATTCAGCAATTGGAACAGCAGTTTGAGATCGTCCTATTAGATAAAATGAATGTTACCTTTAAGCAAGGAGACTTTTTTTCACATAAAAGTCTTGAGGACTTTAAGAAAATGGCCAAGGAAAAAGCCATTACGAAATCTACAGTTGTTTTTAATAATTTAGTTGATACCGTTGAAGCATACGATAATTTTTGGGAGGTTCCTGCAGAAGAGAGTTGGCACAGTCGTTTTTTTAAATAATATCTGTTTATAAATATTGCATGAAATTTAGTTTAGGTTTTTTCATCTTTTTTTCATTTTTGACTTATAGTCAAAATATAGATCCTTTGCTTGTAAACACTTCAGAGCAACAAGCACAAATGCATTGGGTGGATAGTGTGTATTCAGTGTTGTCTCTGGAGGAAAAGGTAGCACAGCTTTTTATGCCCATGGTATTTACAGAGCGAGACAGTGTTCATTTTCATCAAACCTTAGATTTGATTGAAAAATATAAAATTGGTGGCCTTATTTTTTCATTAGGTGGACCAGTGGAGCAGAGCCATTGGTTAAATCAATTTCAAGCTGCCTCAAAAACACCATTATTGATTGCAATGGATGCCGAGTGGGGTGTTGCTATGCGATTGGATTCAGTGCAAGCTTTTCCGTGGCCCATGACATTGGGAGCCGTAAAAGATAGCTTGTTACTTCGTAGAATTGGAAAGCGAATGGGAGATCAAGAGAGACGTCTCGGGATTCACTACAGCTTTAGTCCTGTCTTGGACATTAATACAAATCCTAAAAATCCCATCATAGGAAACCGTTCTTTTGGTGCATCTAGAGATCGTGTATCTAGACAAGCTATGGCAGTAATGCTCGGTCATCATGATGCAGGTGTTCTGACATCGGGCAAACATTTTCCTGGTCATGGTGATACCGCTCAAGACTCACATAAAACATTACCTACGGTTGCTTTTTCAGCCGCACGTATTGATTCTGTTGAATTATCTCCTTATCGCGATTTAATCAATGCTGGTTTGTCTTCAGTAATGGTAGCACATTTAAATGTACCGTCGATTACTAAAGAGGGGTTACCAACGTCACTATCAAAAGATGTTATTCAAAAAATTCTTAAAAGCGAGCTCGGCTTTAATGGTTTGATTGCTACAGATGCTTTGAATATGAAAGGAGTATCAGAGTATTCTGAAGTAAAAAACATTGATTTAACTGCTTTTATGGCTGGGAATGATCTTTTACTGATCTCCAACGATATTCCCAAAGGTATAGAGGCAATTGTTAGGGCTTATAAGAAGGGTGAAATAACGGATGCTCGTATAGCGCATTCAGTAAAAAAAGTTTTGAAAGCCAAATATAAAGTCGAACTAGCAGAATACAGTCCCGTAAACACAAATAACCTTATTGAAGATTTAAATACTCCTTTAGACATTGCTTTATATTCAGAATCCATAGGAAAAGCGTTGACCTTATTACAAAACAAGAACAAACTTCTGCCTCTTGACGGGACAGGTACTGTAGGTCATATTGCATTGGGAGATGCATCCAGTACGGCTTATGAAAATCAATTGGGTCGGTATCAAAAAATCACCAAATTAACGGGACTTAACGCTGATAATGCACTCGAAAAAAGTAAAGGATTGGATACTTTGATCGTGAGTTTTCATCGTTCAAACGCTACCCCCTGGAAAGCAGCTGATTTTAATAATGAAGAACTTCGTTTGATACGTAAACTTGCTTCTTCAAAAACACTTATTTTAAATGTCTTTGTAAAACCCTATGCATTACAAGCGATAGAAGGAGTAGAAGGAATAGACGCTTTGCTTTTAAGTTATCAAAATAGTGAAATTGCACAACAATTGAGTGCTGACGCACTTTATGGTGCACAAAGTTTAAGTGGAAGGCTGCCCGTCAATGTTTCTAATTCTTGGCAAGAGGGAGCGGGGATAGACCTTATTGGTAATGTTCGTTTGGGATTTTCTTCTCCAGCTGGAGTTGGGATGAATGAAGAAAAATTAAATTCGGTAGATGCACTTGCAATTCAAGCCATTGATTCAATGATGACACCAGGAATGCAAATTTTAGCAGCCCGAAAAGGTAAAATTTTTTATCAAAAAAATTTTGGATTCCACACCTATAAAAAAAATCAACCCGTAAAGTCTTCGGATCTATACGATTTAGCCTCTCTTACTAAAATATTAGCCACTCTTCCTTTGGTAATGCAGTCAGTGTCGGATGGATCAATTTCATTGGATACTACGGTAGCTGATTTACTTCCTGAATGGCAAGATTCAAATAAAGCATCATTGACGCTAAGAGCAATGTTGTCTCATTATTCAAAATTATGGCCATGGATTCCATTTTACAAAGAAACTCTGGACAAGAAAGGGTTGCCAAAGAAATCTATGTATCAAAGTAAAGCCTCTTCAAAGTATGCCCTTGTCGTTGCAAAGGATTTGTTTTTAAAATCAGATTTTGAAAAAGAACTATACGCTCAAATCAAAGCAAGTGAATTAATTGATTCTTTGGAGTATAAATATTCGGACTTACCGTATTACATTTTAAAACAATACTTTGAAACAACTACTGGGAGAAAATATGCTGAGCTGGTATCTGAACGTGTATTTCAGCCTTTAGGTCTTGAGCGAATTGGATACAGTCCTTTAAAAAGGTTTGATCCAGATGAGATAGTTCCCTCTGAAGTAGATACCTATTTCCGACATAAAGAGCTGGATGGATATGTTCACGATATGGGGGCAGCAATGCAAAACGGTGTTGGAGGTCATGCAGGACTATTTGGTAATGCTGAATCTGTAGCTGCAGTTATGCAAATGTATTTAAATCAAGGAAGCTTTAATGGAAAGCAAATCCTAGATTCCGAGGTGATTAAGGCTTTTAACTCGTGTAGCTATTGTGATCAAGGAAATCGAAGAGGAATAGGGTTTGATAAACCACAACTTGAAGGAGAACATATTTCTACCTGTGGATGTCTTTCTATGGATAGTTTTGGTCATTCAGGATATACAGGAACCTATACGTGGGCAGATCCTGAGGAAGAACTATTAATTGTAATCTTAGCCAATAGAACTTATCCAAATAATGATTTTACCTTCAGTACGAGTAATGTCAGAACTAGATTACAAGAATTTTTTTACAAGGCACTTATTAACTAAAAAAAAAGAGAATTTGAATATAGCGATTGTTTGTTATCCGACCTTTGGTGGGAGTGGAGTAGTAGCGACAGAGTTAGGAATAGCATTGTCATCAAAAGGCCATGATATTCATTTTGTCACCTATCACCAACCAGTTCGACTAGAAGCCTTAAGACACCCCAATATTCACTTTCATGAAGTGAATGTGCCAGACTACCCTTTGTTTAAATATCAGCCCTATGAGTTGGCTCTTTCGAGTCGTTTGTTGGAAGTGATTAAGTTACATAATATTGATGTTCTCCATGTACATTATGCTATTCCACATGCGTATGCAGCCTATATGGCTAAAAAAATGCTTGAAGATGAAGGTATTCGAATTCCAATCGTAACCACATTGCACGGTACTGACATCACTTTGGTTGGAAGCCATCCTTTTTATCGACCTGCTGTAACCTTTAGTATTAATCATTCGGATCGTGTTACTGCTGTTTCAGAGAGTTTGAAGCAAGATACCTTGCGTCTTTTCGAAATTAAAACGAATATTAAGGTCATTCCAAATTTTATTGACGTGGAAAAGATAGAATCAGCAGGGATGCCCTGTGACCGAAGTTTACTGGCAGCAAAAGAAGAAAAAATATTGACACATATTAGTAATTTCAGACCTTTAAAACGGATTATGGATGTTATCCATATTTTCGAAAAAGTTGCCGATAAAATTCCTAGTAAATTGATGATGGTAGGTGAAGGGCCTGAAAAAATTAAAGCGATTCGGTATGTCGAACAAAATGGTCTAGAGGACCGAATTTTGTTTTTGGGGAATAGTAATGAAATTGATAAAATTTTATGTTTTTCTGATCTGTTCTTACTGCCTTCCGAGCAAGAAAGCTTTGGGCTCTCAGCTTTAGAGGCGATGGCACATGGAGTTCCTGTAATATCTTCTGACGCTGGTGGGATTTCTGAAGTAAATAAAGATGGCTACTCTGGATTTATTTCACCTATTGGGGATTTGGAAGCCATGTCAGAAAATGCATTAAAATTGCTTCTAGATTCTGAATTGCATTTAAAGTTTAAGCAACAGGCTAAAGCACAAGCAAGTTTGTTTTCCCTTCAGAAAATTGTAGGACAATATGAAGAGATATACTCAGATGCAATTGCTTCAATACAGTATTAGATCCTTTTACTTTATTGTGGATGATAAATCTTTTTTGCATTAGCGTAAATTTTTTCCTTGTCTAATGTCATTTTCTTTGTTTTAAACTGGGAATACAACTCCATTTGGTCTGCGTAATGCGGAGATTCTTCACGATCAGAACTTCCATAAGAAATCACAGATTCAATTTCAGGTCCTGAAGAAGTAAAACGAACCAATTCAATATAGGACTCTCCGCTGACTACCTTTACTTTTCCGTCTTTGTATGGTCTTGCAGCCATGGCAGTAATGACATCTGGCAGACCAAAAATGGGAATCTCTTTCGATCCACGTACCAACTTTTGGTAGTCTCCGAGTTTAATTTCAGTAGAATTAAAATGGTTGATTAAATAGGCTTTCGTATTAGTTAATGCTTTTAAAATAGTAGCGGGAGAAAATATTTTGGGTTCGGGGAGCGCTTGGTAATAGGGTCTAAGTTGATTATAAAAAACAGCAAAAATCCCTGCTCCTACAGATTCTGCATCTGCTTTCCGATCCCATTGTTGTAGTTGGGTAATTAATTCAGTCAATTCTGGATAGGCTGTTGCCTCTAATCTGTCGAGATAGTCAATATTCATCCAGTTAAACGCATAAGGGGTTGGATACTGACGGTCGTATTTGATGTTTTTAAAATCAGCATAGCTAACTTTGTCGTATTGATCTATGAGTTGTTTCAATCTGGTAGAACGATTGTTATCATAGGTTTCAAAACCCATGTCTTTTGAAAAAGAAGCTTCCAGAGGATTGTCTAATGAATCGCTTGAACGAAAAGGTGTGTGGTTTGCATTGTATATATATCCCGATTGGGGTTGAAGAACTTGGGGAAGTTCTTCTATATCGTAGGTAGAAGTCCATAAAGTTTTTCGAGTATTTCCGGGGACAACATCTTCCCAGTTAAATCCTTCAGCTCTTTTGGGAATCAAACCGTTTGAGATATAAAAAATAGTGTCGTTTTTATCAGCATAACCAATATTGTACCCTGGTAAAGCTTTCATTTTTAGAGCATTGTAAAACTCTGTAAAGTTGGTCGCTTTATTCATTCTCCACCATTGTTCTAATGCTCTGATCTCAAATAAGGCAGGAGTACGAACGGCATACATTCCTGTTTTACTTTTTAAAGTTGGCCCGTAAATACTTTGATAGAAGGTTTTTTTAATGGGTATTTTAATCCCTAAAACTCGAACCTCTAAATTCGCTTTTTCAGGAATCAAATTAAGATACTCACCATCTACAAGATATTTCAGTTTGTCTTTTGGATGCATTTCGAGTGCAAAAACATCTGTTTTATCGGGCTGATTTACTGTATGTGCCCAACCCAAATTCTCATTCGCACCAATGAGGATATTCGGACTTCCTGCAAATAGTGCTCCCAGAATATTGGTCCCTTCCTCGCTACATAAATGCGCTTCGTACCATGAAACAGGACCGTCTAAAGGCTGGTGGGTATTGATGGCTAAAAAGGTGTTCCCGTCAGTTGTTTTATTACTATTAAAGGCAAAAGTATTGGATCCTCTTGGTATTTCTTCCATGCTGAAATCATAGTTCAACTGATTTTTTATAATACGCTGTACCCATTGGTCTCCTTTAGACGAAATAAACAATTGTAATTGTGCATACCGAATCATTTTTTTTGGAGTGATGGGAAAAAGACCACTATACAGTACTTCATTGGGATGTGTAAGGGCGTATTGATTTAAGCCTGCTGCATAACCTTCCACGATTTTCTTGTAATCGGAATGGATATCAGATTCATAGCGGGAGTCAAACAATGCTTCTGAACCGATGAATTGCGCAATAAAATCAGCTCCTAAGCCACTATTCCCTAGATGTTTCGTCAGAAGATTATTGCCTGCAAGGTAACCGAGTTGGATGGTGTTAAAATCATCTTCAGCATGCGCCCAAGCAAGGCCATAAGCTACGGCTGCATCCGTGGGTGCAAATATATGCGGCACACCATAGGGATCTCTTACAATCTCAATACTCTTAGGGTTGACTTGTGCGCTTAATGAACTGATAAGCAGTACAAAGAAAAGTGTGAATCTTATTTTCCTCATCATTTTATTTGCAAGATACTTAAACTTAGGTCAACTGTTTTAGTAGATTAAACTAAGATTTTTCACCCTTTATTGATTATTATACTTGGATTGATTTGGATTTTATTCTGAATAGTTAAAAACTGTTAATCCATTATGGAATTTTCATATTATTGACAAGGAATGATCAACTAAAATTATTTATCTTGAACCAATAAAAATTTAGCTTTATGAAAACGAACATCTTATATTTCCTTGCCTTAATCAATTGTATCAGTCTTAGTGGTCAAGAGTCACTATTTAATGGTAAAGACTTAGAAGGTTGGACCATTCACGGAACGGAGCTATGGTATGTAGAAGATGGATTGCTGGTTTGTGAAAGTGGCCCAGACAAAGCTTATGGTTACCTTTCTACGGATAAATATTACGATGATTTTGAACTGACTCTAGAGTTTAAACAAGAAGCAAACGGAAATAGTGGGGTATTTATTCGGTCTACTGTAGAAGGTACTAAAGTAAGTGGATGGCAAGTGGAAGTTGCCCCTCCAGGAAGTGATACGGGAGGTGTTTATGAGTCCTATGGAAGAGGTTGGTTAATTAAGCCTGCTAAAGAAAAAGATGCTGCTCTTAAAATGGGGGAGTGGAATCAGATGAAAATCCGAATGGTTGGAGATAAAATCACAACTTGGTTAAACGGAACTCAGATGATTGAGCTGGTAGATGAAAAAATTGGACAAGGAAAAGGCGGAGTAGCTTTACAAATCCATGATGGCGGTGGAATAAAGGTTCGATGGAGAAATTTACAATTAACTTCTTTGTAAAAGAAGATCATCTATAGCTTTGGCTAAAGTAAAATCTTTCTGGCTGAGAGCTCCACTATCGTGGGTCGTTAGTTTCAGGGTGATTTTGCAGTAGTCTACTTGCATACTAGGATGATGATTTTGCGCTATTGCAATTTTTGCTACATCATTTACAAAATCCAAGGTTTTTTGATAACTAGAAAATTTTAAAAAGAGTATTAATTCTTGTTCTTGGTGTTTCCAATTTGCTTGAAACAATTCAAGTTTTTGTTGAATTTCTTTTAGAGTGAAAACCGACATTTTAGCTGTAAAGTAAACCTGTGATGATACGATAAGCCAGATAAACTCCTGTAATTGTCCATACCCACCATCTATTTTTTACGTACCATTCCATATTTTCTGTTTTTAGTTAACTTGACATTCTCCTTCTACAAAGGACAGGACACCGCTATTTGTTGCTTGACAATCATTAGAATAAGTTTCTCCATTACAACCGCAAACAGGAGCATATATTAGATAGCAGGGAGCTTCTAAATTAATTTTTGATTCGTCTATACACAAATCTTCTTCTTCCGTCTCTTTGTCTTTGGTACAAGAAAATGCAGCAAGAACAATTAGTAGTAAAGAAATGAGTTTAATTTTTGAGGACATTGTTTGATTCATCGTTTTAAAATTATTTGGATGCTAAAGACTTCATCGCCATGATAAAATGATCCAATTCTGAAGTAGTAGTAAATACATTCGGAGTGATCCTACAACCTTGAACATTAGCATAATCTATAGCGACGGTGAAGATACTGTATTTTGAATAAAGTTGCTTCGCTAGTTCTGCTGGTTTCATATTGGAAATACCAACATTCCCAATACCACAACTTCGATGACTTTCATAGGGAGTATTGATTACGATATTTTTTGTTTTTTTTAAGGCAGTTTGCCAATATTCTTTGAGAAAACGAAGACGGTTTTCTTTACGTTTTATTCCAATCCATGAAATATAATCCAATGCATCTAAAACAGTTAAATCAGTGGCTACTGGATGAGTTCCAACATGACTTAAGCGTTTGATTTTAGTTGGATCGTTTTCATTGTCAGCCAGTAAAGGCCATATTTTAGGAATGTGATCCCTTTTTACATAGAGCAACCCTGCACCAAGTGGTGTTGCTAACCATTTATGTAAACTGGAACCGTAATAATCACAATTTAGCTCATCTAATGAAAAATCAAAATGCCCAACACAATGAGCACCATCCACCAAAACCTCTACATCATGACGGTGTGCCATATCGCAAATTTTCCTGATTGGTAGGATTTGACCGGTGATATTAATCATATGACAAACCATGATCAGTTTAGTCTTAGAGGTAATTTGAGATTCATAAAGCGAAACGATTTCATCGTCGTTTTTTGGGTGATTGGGGACAGAGACTTTAGTGACGTTTACTCCATATCTTTTTTGTATTTGGATAAACATGTCTTGCATTGATCCGTAATCCTGAATAGCATGAATAGCGTGATCTCCTTTTTTCCAAGGGAAGCCTCCGATGACAAGATCAAGAGATTCAGTGGTGTTTCTTGTAATAATCAGACCACTAGGGTTGCAACCAACATAGTTCGCTAGTTTTTCAGTTATGGAATCCTTGTCTTTAAAACGATTATTCCGCATATAATAGGAACCTTCAAGATTGACCCGCTTAATATGTTCCATGTATTTGGCAAGTGTTGGTTTTGGTGTAATGTTGTAATAACCACTCTCTAAATTGATAAAATCAGGATGGAGCTCATAATGACTCCGAACCAATTCCCAAAATTCATCTTCCAATAGAGGAGCAGTTGGGAGGGAATGTTTATTTAATGAAGGTGAAACTTGCAAAAGTGGACTTAGTCCTACTAAGCCCATGCTTTTTATAAAATCTCTTTTTTTCACAATTGATTCGTTTAATTGTACCAAATATTTTATGAGAAACTTATCGTTTCCGAAAAGATGCTATCAAATTAATGTAATTAATTATCAAGGTTAAGTTAGATAGAATAATGTATAAATCAAAAAAACCGCTTGTTTAAGAGCGGTTTTAAAAAAAAACAAATTGGTTTATGAAAGTCTTATTTCTAAAACATACTCAAAGCTAAGTAAAAATATAGTAAGTTGCAAAATGCAATCACTTTTTTTTAAAAGAATAATTTAACTCCTTTTAGACTTTAGCAACTTCCATATTTTAAAGAGTTGGATGCCTACTATCACTACGTTAAGAAAAATGATTGAGGGAGCTGCTGCCAAAATACCATAGATCAACCAGCAAAAGGCTCCGACAAGATTGACTGTTCTAAGTCGAATCATATCGTTGATAAGAAAAGAAGAGATAACGAAAGTGGTTGCTATCCAACCAATAATTTCAAGTGTAGTCATTGGATACAAAAGTAATAAATAAATAGAGTGATTTATGAAATCGAATTAAAATAACCAATAGAACATATCGGAACAATAACTGGTGTTATCGATACCGATCAAGATGTTTTAGAAACTGTTTTTAGTCAATTTTTTATAGGGAACTAATTTAATCGTTAGTTTCCTAATAATCACCCTGTGAGTTCTGCCAGGTCTAAAAATTATCGAAATACCATAATTTTTTTTTATATATTTAGTGTACTAGTTGCTCTTAATACCTAAATCTAACTAAAATAATTCTTAAATGAAGAAAAACCTACTTAGATTGTTATTATGTATTTCGGTTTTGGGAAACGCTCAAGAAGTTGGGAATATTGATTTGCAGGAAGTAGTGAATACCGCGACCATTGTTCCAAAAATTGAAATTGATAACTTGATTTATTCAATGAGAGATCGAGATAAAATCATATCTGAGATTTTGAGATCTCCTTTCTGGGAAAACGATTTTAAGTTTACTATTGACCTGGAAGATTATGATACTGGTAAAAAATATACATATGAAAATGATGGTAGAGTAAGAATTTCAATAAATGATATAGAATTAACAAATAGACATAATTTTAAAACTCTCAAATCAATCAAAAATATTTTAATTAATTGCGAGAGTATTCAGATTATATCTAAAAATGAAGTTTCTAGTAAAATCGATCCTCAGAGTATCTATGAAATTTCAGGTCAGATTTTATATAAAACTGAAACAAAAGATACCTCAAGTACATTGATAAAAATTAAATCAAAGATATCAACTGAAATATCATACAATAAGCCACTAGCAAATCAGAAAATTAAAACACTTTCTGATTTTAAGTCAGTAGATAAAGCAAAAAAAGTTTATGTTGATTTAAAGAGTGATATAGTTAAAAAAAATCGACTAGATAAAATTGAAGATGTTGAAGGTATTGAAGATATTGAAGATATTGAAGATATTGAAGAAGATGGTATTGTATACTCACCTAAACTAATTAATGGGGAAATATTTTTTAAAAAAAACACAAAGCTTACAAGGTTAGCAAAAATAAAAGAGAGATATAAAAAAATGGGGCTTAATGAGTGGGGTATTGATCTTAATGCAACTACATGGGATCAAGCTTTGAGAGCTTTTCCTAAGAGAAGATATGCACGTCTTTGGGTTGTTGATGGAATTGTTCTTTGCGAACCGCCACCAATTAGGTCTTTTGCTCACGTTATCAGAGAGGTTAATGTTATTCCTTGGTACTCAGCTGAAGCATCAAAATATGGAATTAGAGGTAGCAAAGGAGTAATTGAAATAAACACAATGTCATCAGGTTATCAAGCTGCTGCTGGAAACTATAAAAGAAGTTTTGAATTGAAGGGAAAAAAGAATATTGAACTTATTAAAGAATTTCAAAATTTCGAAAAACAATTTTTATCAAAAATATATGATTTAGAAGACAAGAAAAACCTTTCAATTGAACTCAATGACCAAAAAGGAATAAACTCAATACAAAAATTATTAGATAATTTGATGTTTAAGAGTTATATGTTTACAACTAATTTTGCAATCAATAATTCTGATCATGAAGTTGCTCCCTATTTAGCATTGAAGAAAATTGCTGATGCAAGACTTATTCTTCTAGAAGCTATTGAAGAAAAATTGACTGAAGAAGTCAAAAAATCAAAGTTTGGTAAAAAGTTCTTAAAATTTTTAGAAAGCAGAAGAGAAAAAGCTTAAATCAGTTCATCTTCAAATATTCAATATCATAAACTAAAATCACTTTTTACATTTGATAAGGAGCGACTAATTAAACCAGTAGTTTCCTATTAATCACATAAAAAGTGTTGGAGATCCAAAGAATACGTTTTGGACGCTTTTTTACAAAAACGAAGACACATCAAGCTATAAACTTTCCCAAAGCACCCCCTTAAAATACCTTTTGTGGATCAATGGTTAAGGCAAAAATATCAATGGATTAGAAGGGATTTGGATTGTGTCCATTGGTGCAAAAGAAAAACATTTTACGTTTTGACTGGATTAGTCAAATTTGATTTAATTTCATCTTATGAAAAACTTCTTTATTCTTATAATCTTTATTAGTTGCTTTTTAACTGCAAATGAATCAATTGCACAAGCAGATAACAACGTTACAAAATATATCTATAAAAGTGGTGATTATAGTGGCATAGGAAAATGGTATATGGGAAGAGAAATTGCCTACGTAATGGGATTTCAAGGAATTAATTGGTTAGAAAGAACAGAAAGAGAAATAGAAGAGGATGTTTCTACATTAATTAAAAATATGGAAATTAAAACTGATGATACTATTGCAGATATTGGCGCAGGTTCTGGATATCATGTCTTTAGGATGGCTCCATTGGCTGAGAATGGTTTGGTTTATGCAGTAGATATTCAACCTGAAATGTTAGAGGCGATTGAGCTAAAAAAAAGATCAAAAAGAGTATCTAACGTTGAGACGGTTCTTGGATCTGAGAAAAGCATCAATTTACCCAAAAACTCCCTTGATAAAATTTTGCTTGTAGATGTCTACCATGAATTTAGTTATCCTGCTGAAATGGTTGAGTCGATTAAAAATGCTTTAAAATCTAATGGACAGTTGTTTTTAATTGAATACAGGGGTGAAGATTTATCTGTTCCAATTAAAAAAATTCA
>JAFMMH010000104.1 GCA_017851655.1 Flavobacteriaceae bacterium | reverse complement strand
CATCTTTATTTTTGTAGCGAAATAACAAACCCTCAAAAGAAAGCTCCCGCTCTACAGCTTGAACCGTTTTGACGAATCGCTCGTCATGGGCTTCTATAAACCCGTATTGTTCCATCAACAAAACTGATGCATCTAGAGCATCCGACCCATAGTATTGGGTATAGGAATCTACTTTAGGGTTCCACGCATTATCATGAATATCTTGCTTGATTGCAGATCTAATTTCTTCCCATTGTGGTTTACTTTTACCTAAGAGATCTGCAATTTTTATCGCACGATCTATCGCAACCCAGCAAAGCACTTTTGAGAAAGTAAAATGTTTATCTTCATCTCTAAACTCCCAGATACCCTTGTCGGGAAGGCTCCAATTGTTTTTTACAATCCAAACAATATTCTTTACGATAGACCAAAGCTCTTCCTTCTTCTCATAAACTAGTGGAAACTCACATAATTCAACATGAATAGCATCGATTAAAATACCGTAAATATCATTTTGCTTTTGTTTGTAGGCCGCATTCCCTACCCGAACAGGTTTAGAATTTTCATAGCCGCTTAAATGATCTAGAATTTTTTCAGTTAGAATTTTTTCTTTATTAATCCCATACATTATTTGAAACTTCTCATCCTTTTCAGGAGCAAGATCAATAATATAATCGATGAAATTTTTTACAATTTTCCTATGGCCAAGTTTCGAAATTACACGAATTACCATAGAAGAGTCTCTAATCCAAGAAAATCGATAGTCCCAATTTCGAACTTCTCCTATAGATTCTGGCAAAGAGGTAGTTGCTGCAGCAAGTATGGCTCCAGTCTTATCAAAACTGAGTAGCTTTAAAGTCATCGCACTTCTATAAATAACCTCATTATAATTTTGATAAACTGGTGTTTTATCGCACCAATCTAGCCAATAAACTTTGGTACGTTCAAAATCTAAAAGACATTGTTTCAATTTAGGAGAGGTCATTTTCTCATTATAGGATATTGAAAAAAATGCTGTCTCTGTCAATTTCATCTCATTCCCTAACAAAATATCTTGAAGATTTAAATTAGAATATAAGTAAAGGGAATCATAATTGTCATGATCATATACGCTGACAATAAAATCATCTTTGATGTAAGTCTTTGTTTCTGCAGCTGCATATTCCAATTTCGGTTGATAATCAACAGCAATTGTAGGGCTACCTTTAATAGGCTTTATTAGACGTATCACTTCTGGGGGAGTATAATAGGTATTGGTTTCATTTTTATAGCGTGGCATGAAATCCAAAATCTCAAAAGAAGTCGTTTCATTTTGAAAAAGTGTGCGTAGAATACTCGTATTTTCCATATACGATTGGGAAATAGTATAATCTAATTTTTTAATCTTAAAATGCCCTCCTATTTCCTTGTCAAGAATTTTTGCAAATACAGATGCGGAATCAAATTGAGGAAGACACAGCCAATCTATTGAGGAATCTTCATTAATTAATGCTGCAGATTTACAATTCCCAATTATCCCGTAATTTAAGTTACCATTCATTCATAAGGGTTTTAATAATACTTATATTTAATCAAATTAAATCTAAAAACCTAGATCACACAAAGTATGTCAAAATTTATCATTGTTTCAAATAGACTTCCAATTAAAATTCAAAAAGAGCAGAATCAATGGATTTTTAGCCCAACTTCTGGAGGATTAGCAACAGGAGTAAAGTCTGTTCACGAAAATGGCAAATCTTTGTGGATCGGATGGCCTGGCATTAGCTCAGATGAGATCGAAAAAAATGAGTACGAAACACTTTCCAAAGGGTTAATTGAAAAAAAATTTAAACCAATTGCGTTATCAAATGAAGAAATTGATGATTTTTATTTAGGACTCTCAAATAAGTGTATTTGGCCTCTTTTTCATTATTTCAAACAATATTTTCAGTTTGATGAACACCATTGGGAATCCTACATTAAAGTTAATCAGAAATTTGCAGATGCAATCCTTGAAGAGATTGAAGAAGGAGATCAAGTTTGGGTGCACGATTACCAATTGCTCCTTGTTCCAGAAATGGTAAAATCGATTAGAAAGGACGTAACCATTGGATTTTTTCTTCATATACCCTTCCCTTCCTTTGAAATATTCAGGATATTCCCCAAAAGAGAAATGCTGTTAAAAGGTATGCTTGGTGCAGATCTGATCGGTTTTCATACTTACGATTATGAACGTCATTTTTTGAGTTCAGTAAGGAGAATCCTTCATTTGAATGTCAATTACAATTTAATTCAACACGCTGGTAGAGAAATTGTGGTGAATACTTTTCCGATGGGAATTGATTATGAAAAATTTGAAAACACAACACGTATTCACAGTGAAAGTAAAAAAGAAACCTTTTCTACACTGAGAATAGAACTAGACAAACACAAGCAGTTAAACCAAGGTAAAATCATTCTTTCCATTGACCGCCTAGACTACACCAAAGGGGTAATTAATCGTATAAAATCTTTTGAATTATTTCTAGAACAATACCCAGAATATCAAGAAAAAGTGAGATTACTGATGGTATTGGTTCCTTCCAGAGATAACGTGTCTCATTACAAAAAATTGAAAAGAGAAACAGATGAAATCATTGGTCGGGTAAACGGAAAATTTGCAACGGTAAACTGGACTCCTATCTGGTATTATTACCGCTCATTTGATTTTGATGATTTAATCGACTTATACCGCCTTTCTGATATAGCCATGGTAACCCCTCTTCGTGACGGAATGAACCTGGTTGCAAAAGAATATTTAGCGACTCGTATAGAAAATGATGGGGTTTTGATATTGAGTGAACTTGCTGGTGCTTCAAAGGAATTACATCAAGCACTAATTGTAAATCCATTTGATATTACTGCCTTATCCAATTCTATCCATGAAGCATTAAATATGCCTCTTGCTGAACAGATAGAACGAAATATTGAATTGCGTGAACGCGTAAAACGATATAACGTTACCTTTTGGTCAGATAGTTTCTTAAAGGAACTGGATCTGATTTCAAAAAAGATTCCAATTAATAAAACGAAGCGAATTACCCCTCTGATCATTTCTAAATTTGAAGAACAATACAAAAACTCATCCAAAAGATTAATCCTACTAGATTATGATGGAACCCTTGTGCCTTTCAATAAAAATCACAAAAAAGCACTCCCAACACAAGCGGTTTTGGCTATTCTAAAATCACTTAGTCTTGATCCTAAAAATAAAATTATAATTATAAGTGGAAGACCTCCTGAGTTTTTGGATAAAATCTTTGTGGACTTGAACATCACCATGATAGCAGAACATGGACATTTTGAAAAAGAACCTCAATCAGATTGGATCGAAAAGAATGCTTCAAGCTCCAATTGGATGAACCATATTTACCCAATACTCCAGCAGTTTACAGATAATACACCCGGGACATTTATCGAAAAGAAACGGAATTCCCTTGTCTGGCATTTTAGAAAAACTGATCCAGAACTGGGTATCATTAAATCTGAAGAATTAATAACCGTTTTAACCAGTATGCTTTCTAATGATATAAGTTTAATGGAGGGTAACAAAATAATTGAAGTTACAACCTCGACAACGAACAAAGGAATAGCTTCCTATGATCATTATGCAAAAGATGACTATGATTTTGTTTTAGTTGCTGGAGACGATGTGACCGATGAAAATATGTTTACCCAATTACCTGATGATGTCATTTCAATAAAAGTAGGGAACAAAGAATCTGCAGCAAAACATTTTGTGAGTATCCCTGCAG
>JAFMMH010000032.1 GCA_017851655.1 Flavobacteriaceae bacterium | reverse complement strand
TAGTCATTGCTGAAGCCCCATCGATCATTCCTTCGTCCATGTTCACATCAATGATCTGTGCCCCACCCAAAACTTGATCTCGAGCAACCTCTACCGCTTCAATGTAATTTTGACTTTCAATCAACCGTAAAAATTTTCTGGAACCGGTCACATTCGTTCGCTCTCCTACATTGACAAAGTTTGTAGTCTCGTCAATTACTAGTGGCTCCAAACCAGATAACAGCAACGGTTTTTTCTTGAAATTAGACATCATGAAATAGTTTAGGATTTCTAGCGGGATATTTTTTAGCAACTTCAGCAATTAGTCGAATATGCTCTGGTGTTGTTCCACAACAACCTCCAATTATATTAACTACATTTTGTTTAAGATAGTCCTCTATCAAATCTCGCATCTCCTCCGGTGTTTGGTCGTATTCCCCAAAAGCATTTGGAAGACCTGCGTTCGGATGGGCAGAAATATAACTATCACTCTTGGAAGAAAGTCTTTTTAAATAAGGCAATAATTGATCCGCACCTAGAGCACAATTAAATCCAATGCTGAGGATTGGAACATGGCTTACCGATATACGAAATGCTTCTACGGTTTGTCCTGAAAGTGTCCTACCGCTAGCGTCTGTAATTGTTCCACTAATCATAATTGGAATGTCTACTTGCTTTTCTGTTTTCACTAAATCGATAGCATACAATGCGGCTTTTGCATTTAAGGTGTCAAAAATAGTTTCTACTAAGAGTATGTCTACACCACCATCTATCAATCCTTTCACTTGCTCTTGATACGCTTTAACTAAATCATCAAAAGTAACTGCCCGATATCCAGGATCATTTACGTCTGGTGACATACTTGCAGTTCTATTCGTAGGTCCAATAGAACCTGCTACATAACGCGGTTGATTCGGTGTTCTTTTAGTAAATTCTGAAGCAGTTTCTATCGCAATTTTTGCACTTTCATAATTTAATTCATACGCCAAATTTTCCATTTGATAATCTGCCATTCCTATAGAAGTAGAAGAGAATGTATTGGTTTCCACTATATCAGCACCGGCTTCGAAATAAGCATGGTGAATTTCACGAATTATATCAGGCTGTGTCAAAGAAAGCAAATCATTATTTCCTTTCAGCGGAGATGGGTGGTTTGCAAAACGTTTGGATCGAAAATCAGCTTCTTCAAGCGGGTGTTGCTGAATCATAGTTCCCATAGCACCGTCTAAAACCAAAATTCTTTTTTCTAATTCCTTTTTTATTTCGGGTTTATGCATGTAAAGCCTTATTTAAGTCGTTCCAAATATCTTCATTGTGTTCAAGTCCGACTGAAAGTCTGATCATTCCTGGAGTAATACCTACCTCCAATTGTTCAGTTTCAGACAACTTACTATGAGTTGTAGAGGAAGGGTGCGTAATAATAGATCTAGAATCTCCTAGATTTGCAGATAGAGAACACAACTGAATCTTATTGATGAATTTTCTTCCCGAGTCAAGTCCTCCTTTGACTTCAAACGAAATAATATTTCCACCTTTTTTCATTTGTTTTAACGCAAGGGCATGTTGAGGATGAGAGGGTAAAAAAGGATACTTCACCCAATTTACTTGGGGATGTTTTTCCAATTTCTCAGCAATTATTAAAGCGCTATCACAATGTCTGTCTACCCGAACAGCAAGTGTTTCTAGGCTTTTAGACAATACCCAAGCGTTGAAAGGTGATAAAGAAGCTCCAGTATTTCGGGCAAAAAGATAGAGTTCTCTAATTAATTCTCTTTTTCCAACTGTGATCCCTCCTAAGACACGTCCTTGACCATCCATAAGTTTCGTCGCTGAATGAATGACCAAATCTGCTCCGAAACGTATCGGTTGTTGAAGATATGGTGTAGCAAAACAATTGTCTACGATAAATAAGATTTGATGCTTTTTTGCAAATTTCCCCAAAGCCTCCAAATCCAATATATCAACTCCTGGATTGGTCGGAGATTCTACATAAATACATTTGGTGTTTGGTTGGATCAGGTTTTCCAAACTATCGATCGCATCCACAGCAAAATAAGTTGTATCTATTCCCCACTTAGGGAGATACTTTGTAAATAAGGCATGTGTAGAACCAAAAACAGCTCGAGCAGAAAGCACATGATCCCCTGTATTTAAGAAGGTTGCAAAACTTGCAAAAACAGCACCCATACCGCTGGCAAAAGCAACGCCGTCTTCGGCTTCCTCCATTTGCGTAACTTTTTGAATAAATTCTGAAGTATTAGGATTCGAAAAACGACTATAAATATTTCTTTCTTTTTCCTCTGCAAAAGAAGCCCGCATTTCCTCTGCATCTTCAAAAACAAAACTAGAGGTCAGATGAAGTGGGGCTGAATGCTCAGAAAATGATGAGCGTTCCATTTGAGTTCTTATGGCCGATGTTTCAAATTTGAACTTAGACTTCTTTTCCATTTAAAATGACTTTATGATTTATTTTGGCAGTAGGTTCCAATGTCTTAGAAACAGAACAATATTTATCATAAGATAATTGTGCTGCCCGTTTAGCTTTTTCAGGTGAAAAATCGCCAGACAGATGAATCAAAATATCGATTTGATGAAAAAGAGAAGGCACTTCATCGGCGAGACGGTGACCTTTTACCTCCATTTTTAAAACCGTAGGATTTATTTTTTGCTTGTTTAAAATCGCAACAATATCAATGGCGCTACATCCTGCTAAACCCATCAATAAGAGCTCCATGGGACTTACACCTTGTACTTCACCACTGGTTTTGGATTTGTTATCTAAAAGGACTTTATGTCCATTTGAATTGGTGACTTCAAACAGATAATCTTCATTAATTCTTTCCAGAGATACTTCCATAATTTATGCTTTTGAAATATGAAAAAGGGGGGTTAAAATTTCTGACATGGATTCATTTTCAATTAAAAACGCATCATGACCATGAATGGATTTCAGTTCGTGATAATATATCGAATCCTTAAAAGGTTTTACCATTGCAAAAGTCTTCTGATCTTCATCAGGAGTGAAAAATAAATCACTGTCTATCGCAATAAGATGAATTTCAGCATTAATTTCTTTTATAAGATCAACTGCTCTACCACCATTACGTTCAATGTTTATTGTAGAGAGCAAGTGATTCACTAAGATATAGGCCTCTAAATGAAATCTTCCTGCTAATTTTTTCCCATGATGAATAAGCCAACTCTCAACATTATATATCCCCGACTCTTCATTGACTGTTCTTCCAAAACGTTGGTCAAATGATTTGGGTGTTCTATAGGTTAACATAGCATGAATCCTTGCGTCTTCCAGAGGATTTGATGAGTTTTCTAAAATTCGATTCTGTAAAAATGTATTGGCAAGGATCCAATCTGAGGCTTTCCAATCTGCTGCAATGGGAATAAAATACTTACATAAATTTGGTTCTTGCACAGCCATTTCCCATGCAATTCCTCCTCCTATTGATCCTCCTATGAGCGCATGGAGCTTTGAAACTCCTAATTGTTTGAGCCCTTTTAAAAAAAAGACTGCAATATCTCCCGTGTTAAAATCTTTTGGATTCGAAAATATTTGATCCTCAACTCCATTCCCTGGAATATTGAATGCTAAAATTGCAAAATGATTTGTATCAATTGTTTTTTCTGGACCAACGAGTTCTTTCCACCATCCCCTCAAACCAGCAACATTAGCGTCGCTGGTCAGGGAGTGATTGATTAACACTACAGGAGCTTTTTCTAAAGGCTGCCCAAAATGTTGGTAATACAACTTAAGGGAAGCCAATTGAATTCCTGAATGTGTTTTTAAATCAGAAAGAGATAAAGATTGAACCAATTTGCGGAGTTTAAAGTGACTCGAAAGCGTTTTCTAAATCTGCAATTAAATCGTTTACATCTTCTAAACCTATCGACAGACGAATCAGATCTGGAGTTACTCCTGTTGCCTGCTGAGCAGCCTCATCCAATTGCTGGTGCGTTGTACTTGCTGGGTGAATAATTAAAGATTTTGTGTCTCCAATATTAGCCAAAAGTGCAAATAACTTAGTTTGATCAGCTACAACTTTACCTCCTTCAAAACCTTTTTTGAGTCCGAAGGTCACAATCCCACTTTGCCCTTTAGGTAAATACTTTTGAGCTAAACCATTGTATGTAGAACTTTTAAGTCCTGGATAGTTTACCCAAGCTACTTCTTCTTTAGTAGAAAGCCAAGCTGCAATTTTAAGTGCATTTTCAGAATGCTTTTTCATTCTGATGTCAAGAGTCTCTATCCCCTGTATCGTTTGAAAACTATTGAAAGGACTTGGAGCACTTCCTAAATCCCTCAAGCCTTCAATCCTTACTTTTGCGATAAAAGCAATAGCTCCTAATGCTTCGTGGTAGTTAAGTCCGTGATAACTTGGATTAGGTTCCGTAAATTCAGGAAAATTCCCGTTAGCCCAGTCAAAAGTCCCAGCATCGATGATGATTCCTCCTAAAGAAGTTCCATTACCAGTGAGGTATTTTGTCAAGGAATGAATCACAATATTTGCACCATGAGCAATTGGATTCAATAGAGCAGGAGACGCCACTGTATTATCTACAATAAAAGGAACTTTAGCTGCTTTAGCTGTATCCGCAATTGCTTTTAAATCCAATACATCTAATTTCGGATTTCCTAAAGATTCAGCAAAAAAAGCGCGTGTATTGGAAGCTACTGCATTGGTGAAATTTTCGGGAACATCTGGATCTACAAAAGTTGTTGTAATACCAAAACGAGGTAAGGTGTTTGCAAGCAAATTATATGTTCCACCATATAAACTGTTTGAAGCTACGATATGATCACCTGCTTTAAGAATTACCATCAGTGTAGTTGCAATAGCCGCTGTTCCTGAAGCAGTAGCTACAGCAGCCACTCCACCTTCCATAGCAGCCAACCTTTGTTCTAAAACGTCGTTTGTTGGATTGTTTAATCTGGTGTAGATAAATCCTGGTTCAGCCAAAGAAAATAAATTGGCTGCATGATCAGAATTATTGAACACATAAGATGTTGTTTGATAAATTGGAACCGCTTGAGTTCCTTGGGTATTTGAAGCATCATGACCTGCATGAAGTGCTTGAGTTGCTAATTGATTACTCATAATTGAAATGATTTTTTAATGATGTCTATATAGTCTAATTTTTCCCATGTGAAAAGCTCTACTTTCTTCGACACTTTTCCGTTATAAGGGGATTCAAACGTTTTGGTTACAATATGAGGCGTCCGCCCCATATGACCATATGAAGCCGTTTCTAAATACATTGGATTTCTCAATTTCAGACGCTGCTCTATTGCATAAGGTCTCAAATCAAATAAACTAACTGCCTTATCAGCAATTTCAGAATCAGTTAATGCTACCTTCGATGTTCCATAAGTATTTATATATACTGAGGTAGGTTCTACCACTCCAATTGCATAACTTAACTGAACCAAAATTTCATCTGCAACACCAGCGGCGACAAGGTTTTTAGCCATATGCCTAGAAGCGTATGCTGCACTGCGATCTACTTTACTTGGATCTTTTCCACTAAAAGCTCCACCACCGTGTCCCCCTTTTCCACCATAGGTATCTACGATAATTTTTCTTCCAGTCAGTCCAGTATCTCCATGAGGTCCTCCAATAACAAATTTCCCTGTTGGATTAACATGGTATGTAATGTCCTTTCCAAAAAGCTTTTGAACTCGGGGTTCACATTTAGCTAATACACGTGGAATTAAAACGGAAATAATATCGGATTTAATTTTTTCCAACATGATGATTTCATCAGAATTAAAATCATCATGCTGCGTAGAAACAACTATCGTATCGATCCGTAAAGGTTGGTTTTGATCATCGTATTCTATCGTTACTTGTGATTTTGCATCTGGACGGAGATAAGAAATTTCCTTATTCTCTCTTCGAAGTGCAGCCAATTCAATTAAAATCTTATGCGAGAGATCAAGCGCCAAAGGAATATAAGAATCCGTTTCTGTTGTAGCATAACCAAACATTATCCCTTGGTCTCCTGCTCCTTGTGCTTCTTTTTCATCACGATCTACTCCGCGATTAATATCTTGTGATTGTTCGTGTATTAAAGAAATCACTCCACAAGAATCTCCACTAAATTGATAGGCTCCTTTGGTGTATCCGATATCGTTAATAGTTTCTCGCGCAATAGATTGCACATCCAAATAGGTTGCACTCTTCACCTCTCCAGCTAAAATTACTTGACCTGTGGTAACCATGGTTTCACAAGCTACTTTACTCTCAGGGTCAAATGCTAAAAAATGATCTAATAATGCATCACTAATTTGATCTGAAATTTTATCGGGATGGCCTTCGCTTACCGATTCTGAAGTAAAAAAATATGACATTTATAAGTTGCTTTACGGAAGGATTTTAACGTTGTGTTTAAAAGCAACACTGGTTTAGCAATTTTTTATCGAGGCTGCAATCAGTCAAATCCTTCCTCGTTTAACACCGCAAATGTACATGTTTTTTTTTAAAAGCAATATTTGAACAAAAAAAATATCATTTAAATTTATTTAAAAGCAGATTGTTTTTTTGTTTTCAAAAAAGCAACTAATTTGCAGTAACACTATAATAGTTAATAATGCACATTGCTATAGCAGGAAATATTGGAGCAGGCAAAACAAGTCTCACGGAACTGATCGCAAAACATTACGGTTGGGAAGCTCATTTTGAAGACGTAATAGACAATCCCTATCTCGACGATTTTTACACCCATATGGAACGCTGGTCATTCAACCTGCAGATTTACTTTCTTAAAAGTAGATTTCAGCAATTATTGGCTTTTAAGAATAGTCCCAAAAATGTTGTTCAAGACAGAACCGTTTATGAAGATGCGCATATATTCGCGCCCAACCTCAATGCAATGGGCTTAATGAGTCAGCGTGATTTTAAAAATTATTATGATTTGTTTAATCTAATGGAATCCTTGGTTGACGGTCCTGACTTGTTAATTTATTTACGTAGCAGCATTCCCAATTTGGTAAATAAAATCCATAAACGCGGGAGGGATTACGAAAACTCTATCAGCATAGAATATTTAAGTCGGTTAAATGAGCGCTATGAAGCTTGGATCAGTACTTATGATCAAAATAAAATGGTAATTATTGATGTTGATGATATTGATTTTGTAGATAATAAAGATGACTTAAAAACGATTATCTCTAAAATCGACGAAGGCTTAGCTAAGATTTCCTAAAACAAAAAAGGCCGGAAAAACCGACCTTTAATATCCTTAAAAATTATTTTTTATTCCTGAGGGTTGTTTTCATCATGCTTGTGCATTTCTGAGGACTCCTTAGATTTGGCTGAAACTTGAACTGTCATTTGCTTCTCACCTTCGTCAGAACTAATGCTTACTTCTACTAGTTCTTCTGAATCACTAGCAGGAACAACAAGTTCTATGGTTTGTTCTCCGTTGATCTTATTTTCAATGTAAGCTGTAACATCGTCATTTTGCATTGCGATACTTGGTGCAATCACAAGGGCAACAACTGACATTAATTTGAGTAAGATATTTAAAGAAGGTCCTGAGGTATCTTTAAAAGGATCTCCAACAGTATCCCCCACTACAGAAGCTTTGTGGGCATCTGATCCTTTTCTACCGTCAGATTCAATCATCTTCTTAGCATTGTCCCAAGCACCTCCTGCATTTGATTGGAATATTGCCATAAGTACTCCACAAGTAGTCACACCCGCAAGTAAACCTCCTAACATTTCTGCACCACCAATAAATCCAACAGCTACAGGAACTGCAATGGCTAATAAGCCTGGCATAACCATTTCTTTTATTGAGGCTTGTGTAGAAATCTCAACACATTTTGCATAATCTGCACAACCATCTGCCGCATCGAATATAGCGCGATCTTCTTTAGATGCTTTAGACATGTCAGAGTCGTATTTTCTCATTACCACCAAAGCTGCTTTAAGCTCAGGGATATTTTTAAATTGTCTTCTTACCTCTTCAATCATCGCCATGGCAGCTCTCCCTACCGCATTCATTGAAAGGGCTGAAAAAACAAAAGGCAACATCCCTCCTACAAGGAGTCCCGCCATAATTCTTGGTTTAGAAACATCAATGCTAGTTACATTAGCAACCTGCATAAAAGCAGAAAATAATGCCAGAGCTGTAAGTGCTGCTGAAGCAATCGCAAATCCTTTCCCGATTGCAGCAGTAGTATTCCCAACAGCATCTAGGGTATCTGTTCTTTCTCTAACTTCATTTGGAAGCTCTGCCATTTCTGCAATACCTCCCGCATTATCTGAAATTGGACCATATGCATCTACTGCTAATTGAATTCCTGTATTTGCTAACATCCCTACTGCAGCAATTGCTATTCCGTAAAGACCTGCAAAATGATGTGATACTAATATCGCAGCAGCAATCAAAAGGATAGGAATCATTGTGGACATCATTCCAACTCCTAAACCTGCAATAATATTAGTCGCTGCTCCTGTCTCTGATTGAGCAACAATAGACTTCACAGGTTTTGTACCTGTTCCAGTATAGTATTCTGTAATTTTTCCAACACCTAAGCCAGCAACAAGACCAGCAATGGTTGCCCAAAAAATCCCCATAGCTCCAAAAGGCAGTCCCTCAACAGCATCTGGGATCATGGTGTTTATAATAAAGTATGAGGCGATAACCATTAAACCTGCTGATCCAAATTCACCAACATTCAAGGCAGTTTGAGGATTTCCTCCCTCTTTTACTCTTACAAAGAAGGTTCCTATTATTGACATTACAATTCCAACAGCAGCTAAAACTAAAGGTAAGTAAACTGCTCCTAATCCGTTAAAGTCAGGGGTAATGATGAAAGCTCCTAAAACCATTGTTCCTATAATAGAACCAACATAAGATTCAAATAAATCTGCTCCCATTCCAGCAACATCACCTACATTATCTCCTACGTTATCAGCAATTGTTGCGGGATTCAAAGGGTGATCCTCTGGGATACCTGCTTCTACTTTTCCAACAAGGTCAGCACCTACATCGGCTGCCTTGGTATAAATTCCACCACCAACTCTGGCAAAAAGAGCGATAGATGAAGCTCCCATGGAAAAACCAGTTAAAACGTTTAATACCATTCCTAAATTGTCTGCACCAGGCCAGATCCCTTGATAAATTGCAAAAAGACCACTTAATCCTAAAACACCTAATCCAACTACGCCAAGACCCATAACAGATCCACCAGCAAAGGCTACTTCTAACGCTCTACCTAAAGAAGCTCTTGCAGCTTGAGTAGTTCTTACGTTAGCCTTAGTTGCAACTTTCATCCCGATAAATCCTGCTAATGCAGAACAAATCGCTCCTACGATAAAGGAAACTGCTACCATTCCATTTGACCCAACCTCATTGGCACCTTTGAAATACAAAAGAATGGCTACTGCAAGAACAAAAATGGATAATATTTTGTATTCTGCTTTTAGGAAAGACATCGCTCCATCTGCAATATTTTTCGCGATTTTAGCCATTTTTTCACTTCCTACATCTTGCTTACTAACCCAATTGTTTTTTAAGAAAACAAAGAGAAGCGCCAAAACTCCAAAAGCAGGTAAAATTTTAATGATTAATTCCATGATATTTTTTTGTGATTAATTTTTTTATTTAGTGGGTAAAAATAGTAAAACAATACTGAATACAAAACCAAGTCTTTTATTTGTGAAACCTATCGTTTTTAATAGTTGTATTTCCTTGATTTTGAAAATTATTTATAGAGTACTTTTTTAACCGAGTTGATTACATCTTCAGCATCTGGCAACCACTCCTTCAAAAGTACTGGTGAATACGGTGCAGGTGTATCGGCCGTGTTAATTTTTTCTATAGGAGCATCTAAATAGTCAAAGAGCTCACTTTGAACCTGATATGTGATTTCTGTAGAGATGTTCCCAAAAGGCCAAGACTCCTCAAGAATAACGAGGCGATTGGTTTTTTTTACAGATTCAAAAATAGTTTTATAATCCATGGGGCGAATTGTTCTTAAATCGATTACCTCACAATCAATATTTTCTTTAGCCAACTCTTCAGCAGCCTTGATCGCCTCTTTTAATATTTTTCCAAAAGAAACTATGGTAACATCTTTTCCTACTCGTTTTACATCAGCAACACCAATAGGAAGGGTATATTCTCCTTCAGGAACTTCACCTTTATCTCCATACATCTGTTCAGACTCCATAAAGATTACAGGATCATTGTCACGAATAGCAGATTTCAAAAGTCCTTTTGCATCGTATGGATTCGAAGGAACGATGACCTTTAGCCCTGGGCAGTTGGCATACCAACTTTCAAAGGCTTGGGAATGTGTTGCAGCTAATTGCCCTGCAGATCCCGTAGGCCCCCTAAATACAATTGGACAGGGAAACTGCCCCCCAGACATTTGACGAATTTTTGCTGCGTTATTAATGATTTGATCAATTCCGACAAGAGCAAAATTAAAAGTCATGAATTCTATTATAGGACGATTACCGGTCATAGTAGAACCCACACCAATACCAGAAAATCCTAACTCTGAAATGGGTGTGTCAATTACTCTTTTGGCCCCAAATTCATCAAGCATACCCTTGGAGGCTTTGTATGCTCCGTTGTATTCTGCAACTTCCTCTCCCATTAAATAAATGGTCTCGTCTCGTCGCATCTCTTCAGTCATTGCTTCTGCGATTGCTTGTCTAAATTGTATGGTCTTCATCTAATTGATATCATTGAGGTGCAAATTTAATCAATAATTATCTATTTAATCGACTCAATAATAAGGGAAAATTAACGTTTGAATAAAAACAGTCACAATATTATTTTTAAAAACACTATTTAAAAATTTAAATTTGCCAGATGAAGCTAATACAAATGAAGGTCAAAGGAATCTCCTACAGCGAAACACAAACAGGAGCTTATGCTCTTATTTTAAGTGAAAGTGAAGGAGATAGAAAATTACCCGTCATCATAGGTGGATTTGAAGCGCAATCTATTGCTATTGCTTTAGAGCAAGAAGTAAAGCCAAGCAGACCCTTAACGCACGATCTCTTTAAAAGCTTTGGTGAACGGTTTAATATTGTAGTCAAACAAGTCATTATCCACAAATTAGTAGATGGTATTTTCTTTGCTAGCCTTATTTGTGAGCGAGATAAAATTGAAGAAATAATAGATTCTAGAACATCCGATGCTATAGCATTGGCACTCCGATATAAAGCCCCGATTTATACTTACGATTCTATTTTAAAAAAAGCAGGTTTTACTGCAGCCATTTCTTCAGGAGAGAAAAAACTATCAGAAGACAATTGGATTCAAAATTTTGTAACAGAACAGAGTAAAAAGACAACTTCAAATGAGGACTTAAAAAAACTTTCTGTTAAAAAACTAAAAGATCTTTTAGCCACTTTGGTACTTCAAGAAGATTACGAAAAAGCGGCACAAGTCAGAGACGAACTTTCTAAGCGATAAAGCTAATTTCATTTGTTAATTTTTTTTGAACAATTTTTTCATAAGAGCGTTTTCTATTCTTACAAATGCCCCTATTTTAGAGAAAATTTATTCGTGTGAAACAATATTTAGATTTGGTGCAACATATAAGCACTCATGGAGCAGAAAAGACAGACAGAACTGGTACGGGTACAAAGAGTGTTTTCGGATATCAAATGCGATTCGATCTCTCAGAAGGATTCCCCTTGGTAACAACAAAAAAAATTCATGTAAAATCAGTCATTCATGAACTACTATGGTTCTTAAAAGGCTCTACAAATATTGATTACCTTCAAGAAAACGGTGTTAGGATCTGGAATGAATGGGCTGATGAAAATGGAAACCTAGGGCCCGTTTATGGACATCAATGGCGCAATTGGAATAGCGAAGGTATAGACCAAATTGAAATGGTAATAAACTCATTGAAAACAAATCCTGACAGCAGGAGAATGTTAGTCTCCGCTTGGAATCCAAGTGTGCTTCCAGATGCAACTGTTTCTTTTGCAGAAAATGTCAAAAATAACAAAGCAGCGCTACCTCCTTGTCATGCATTTTTTCAATTTTATGTCGCTGATAATAAACTTTCTTGTCAACTTTATCAGAGAAGTGCTGACGTATTTTTGGGAGTGCCTTTTAACATTGCTTCATATGCACTCCTTACAATGATGGTTGCTCAAGTATGTGGATACGAAGCCGGGGACTTCATTCACTCTTTTGGCGATGTCCATATTTATTCCAATCATCAAGAACAAATCAAAGAACAGCTTTCTAGGACTCCAAAACCACTTCCTATTATGAAACTCAACCCAGAGGTGAAAAATATTTTTGATTTTACTTATGAAGATTTTGAATTGCTCAATTACGATCCACACCCTTTAATTAAAGGAAAAGTAGCAATCTAAGCTTTAAACTCTTTGAGTGCTGTAACCAAATTGAATAAGTCTTGATCTGTATTGTACCAATGAAATGAAACCCGAACTCCTGAGCCCCTCAATACTACTCTTATATTTTTATTCTGGAGGAAATCATGGAGTTCTTCTCCTCCATTGATACTGAAAATTGTACTATGATTTGGACGAGCAGCTACCCAGGTAGGCAAAAATCCTTCATCAGTTAGCTGTTTTTTTGCTTTTAACCCTAATTCCGTTTTCTTTTTTATCAATTCCTGAAAATTATTATTTCTCAACTGATC
This sequence comes from Flavobacteriaceae bacterium, assembly GCA_017851655.1. Classification (GTDB taxonomy): domain Bacteria; phylum Bacteroidota; class Bacteroidia; order Flavobacteriales; family Flavobacteriaceae; genus MS024-2A. The sequence goes on along the minus strand of JAFMMH010000032.1, from coordinate 5,009 downwards.
AATTGCAAAGCCCAAACTAGCCATACCCAGTATATTAAAGTGTCCTTGAAAAAAACGTTCTCTCATAGCTGTGGCATCCAAAGTTGCACGTTCTAAAAAAGAGGGGGAAATCATGACAACCCCATTCCCAAAACCTGCTAATATCCATTTGTAACCACTAGCTGCGACAATATCAAAAGGAGAATTATCAAAGTGAAATTCATGTGCACCAAGGAATTGTGTCCCATCACCCACAATCAGTAAATCTGGATAATTCAATTTTAGCTTTTTTAAAAAGTCTTGATCAATTAATAAACCTGAGGTATACTGTACAATGCTAATTGCAAGAATATCCACTTTTCCCTTTTCCAATTGTTTCTCTATTTCCACCTCAATTTCTGGTTGCATTGGAATAGAGGTGCATGAAAAATTTTGCTCTATAAATGCATTCGATAGTGAGGGATAATCTTCTTCAATTAGTAAAACTTTAAGTCCCTTTGGTAAAAATGAAATTGTTTCTCTAATTCCAGATGAAAAGTTAGAAACCCCAAAACAACGTTCGGAACTAAGCCCAAAAAAAGAAGACATTTTCTGATGTATCTCAGCCAATTCTTCATAGGCTTTTATTTTGTAATGATCTCCTCCGTTGGAAACATAAAAAGTCTCATTATCTCTTCTGAAACTTGCCAGTTCTGAAGACATTAGCCCTACATAAGCAGTGTTAAGGTAGGTTGTATTTGTTAATAAAGGAAAATGTTGTAATGCCATTGGTTCAGAAGAATGTGTATTTTTGCCTCAAATTTAATCTTTTAGTGAGATGGATGAATCAGAATTCTCAAAAGAAATTACATTAATTGCTGCAACATCTGAAAATAATGCCCTGGGCAAAGATAATCAGTTAATATGGCACCTCTCAGATGACCTAAAGCGCTTTAAGCGACTTACACAAGGACATGCCGTAATTATGGGAAGAAAGACATTTGAGTCTATGCCCAAAGCACTTCCAAACAGAAAAAACATCATCTTAACACGAAACCAAGTATATCGAGCTGAGGGTGCTTGGATCGCACACACTATAGAAGAGGCGTTACAACTTACTGAAGGGGATCTTCAACCGTTTATTATTGGTGGAGGAGAAATATATAGCTTACTTCTACCGTATACAAATAAAATTGAGCTTACACGAGTGCACAGCACATTTGAAGCAGATACTTTTTTTCCTGAAATTAATTTTCAAAATTGGACATTAATTAATGAAGAAAAACACCTAGGTACGTCAGAACAACCTTATGATTATTCTTATTTGACTTATAAAAAAATACACTAATGAATGCATTTGTATTTCCAGGACAAGGAGCTCAATTTCCAGGTATGGGAAAAGACCTTTTCGAAAACAGTTCTGCTGCCCAAAAACGTTTTCATCAAGCGAATGAAATTTTAGGATTTGAAATCACCCAAATTATGTTTGGTGATGATGCTGAGGCACTTAAAAAAACTGAAGTAACACAGCCTGCAATCTTTCTCCATTCTACCATCCTTGGTGAAGTCATGGGAAGCCGTTTTCAGCCTGAAATGTTGGCTGGACATTCTCTGGGAGAGTTTTCCGCTTTAGTAGCTAGTGGTGCATTAAGCTTTGAAGAAGGTCTTTCTCTTGTTAGCGAGAGAGCATTGGCCATGCAAGCAGCATGCAATGAGCAGCCTGGCACTATGGCAGCAATTTTAGGACTCGAAGACCAAAAAGTTGAGTCCATATGTGAGTCCATCAATGGGATCGTAGTTGCTGCGAATTACAACTGCCCAGGTCAATTAGTAATTTCTGGAGCTTTTGAATCTGTTGAAAACGCATGCGAAGCATTCAAAGAAGCTGGAGCAAGAAGGGCACTTCTTTTACCTGTTGGTGGCGCTTTTCACTCCCCTTTGATGGAGCCCGCAAAAGAGCGACTTGCTAAAGCAATAGCACAATCAAGTTTTAAAACACCTCGCTGTCCAGTTTATCAGAATGTAACAGCCCAAGGGACTTTGGATGCTGAAGAGATCAAAGAAAATTTAGTGTCTCAGCTAACAGCACCCGTACGATGGACACAAAGTGTTCAACAAATGATTGCAGACGGTGCAACCCATTTTACAGAAGTTGGTCCTGGTAAAGTACTCCAAGGTCTGGTTAAGAAGATCGATCGGAATATGGAAACTGCATCGGGAGTATAATATTTACTTCTTTTAGATTTTCCCAATTTTAATTTCAAAATAGCTTTTTAAAGCTGGTTATAAAAAGCAACAGTTCAGTACTAGATATAGACTAAAATATCTTTATTTAAAAGAATTCTAAAACTTTAGATGCAATAAAGTCAATTTGATCTTTCGTCAATTCAGTATGCATTGGCAAAGAAATGACCTCTTTAACTAATTGATTGGTTACGGGGAATGCTTTGGGATCTATATTGGAATCTTTATACGCTTTTTGTGCATGCAAAGGTACAGGATAATATACCCCACAAGGGATTTCATGTTCACCTAGATAAACCACCAATGCGTCTCGGTCTGCATCAATAACACGAAGAGTGTACTGATGATAAACATGCGAATCACAATCTGCTTCTCTGTGAGGGATTATAAGATTTGGATGATCATTGAAATAATTATTATATCGTAACGCCGCTTCTTTTCGGCGTTCATTATAAAAGTCTAAATATTGTAGTTTTATTTTTAAAACCGCTGCTTGAAGTGCATCCAATCGGGAATTGACACCAACCACATCGTGATAATATCGAGTATACATCCCGTGATTTACAATTCCTCTAATAAAATGAGCTAATTCATCATCATTAGTAAAAATAGCCCCTCCGTCTCCATAGGCCCCAAGGTTTTTCGAAGGAAAAAAAGATGTCGCAGCAACATGACCCAGGGTTCCTGTTTTAGCCTTACTTCCATCAGGAAAAGTATAAGTGGCTCCAATACCTTGAGCATTGTCTTCTACAACATATAATTTGTGCTTTTTTGCTAGAGCCAAAATTTCATCCATATTTGCGCATTGCCCAAAAAGATGTACCGGTATAATGGCTTTTGTTTTCGTAGTGATCGCTTTTTCAATAGCTTTTGGAGCAATGTTAAATGTTTGCGGATCTACATCCACTAAAACGGGTTTTAACTTCAATAGAGAAATTACTTCTACTGTAGCTGCAAAAGTAAAATCCGTAGTAATGACCTCATCACCAGGTTCCAATTTAAGACCCATCAAAGCGATTTGTAATGCGTCTGTACCATTTGCGCATGGAATAACATGCTTTACTCCCAAATAGTTTTCTAAATCCTTTTGGAATTTCTGAACCATGGGGCCGTTAATATATGAACTTGTTTCAAAGACCTCAGTCATCGCTTCAGTTACCTCCTGATGAATGAAATCATACTGCCCTTTTAAATCCACCATTTGGATTTTTTTCATGTGCTTAACTTTATTACAAATAAACTAAAAAAATAAACCTTTCTATCCTTTAAACCAAAGTTTGAAATCGTTTGGGAATCGAAATAACTCCATGATCCCTAAGTGGAGCTGGTTTATTCCAAGCATACCATTTTCTGTGATTTTTAAAATAATCCCTCGCAACTTTAAAAAAAGTATCTCCATCTCGTGCTGATTGAGATTTTAATGCTTCATACAATTGATGCCTTCTTTTAAAATGTCCTTCCCATCCCGAAGAAAGTAATTGTTCGTTTTGAGTGCTTTGAGTGGCGTGGTCGAGATCAACCAACCCAAAATGAAAAAGAAATAAATGAGAATCTATCGTGAAATTTTTGCCTTTAACACGATGAAATCCTGAGCCCCAATTTAGTGGTTTCAGAGCAACTACTGGTTTGGTATACCGGTCCGAGACCTGAGCATATGAACGTTGAGAAAGAAAAGATTTACTCAAATCTATGGGGAGCTCTAAAGTTGGATGTTGGCCAACATCCAAGCCTAAGGCAGATAACGAATGGACTTTAAAATCTTGAGACAAATAGGTTAATAATGATTTATTTTGATCGGGATCTAAAACAAGAAATTCATCAATATCCATTGCCAAAACAACTTGATATTTTTCAAACAAATATTTAGCAAATTTAGAAATATGCTGAACACGTTTTCGATCACCCTTTGCACGAGAAAGTTCTTCGTGCGGAATTTGAAAACAATTTATTTTTGCTGCCAAGCTTGGAAGCTCTTGATCCATACCATCAATAAAAAGAAATAGATTCTGAAACCCGAATTGATTTCCATAATACGAAATCCACTTATCCGCAAAGAAAGTATCATTGCGAACCATCGAAACTACTGCAATTTCTTTTAGACTTTTCAAGAGTTTTTATTAACTCTCAAAGATAGGCATTTGTCGATGGGATAAAAATTACAAAGTTTTTAGATTATAAAAATTCAACAAAAAAGGAATTGTATATTTGAACAACTAACAACTATACAAAATGAAAAAAACGCTTGTTTTCGCACTTTCTTTAATTGCCCTACTAACTTATGCTCAAGAAAAATCACCCAATATTATTTTATTGATTGGTGATGGTATGGGACTCACTCAAATCAGTTCTGGGATGTACGCTAACAACAACCAAACTGTATTAGAAGAATTCCCATACATTGGTCTTTCAAAAACATATGCAGCCGATCAACTTGTTACGGATTCTGCAGCAAGTGGAACTGCAATGGCAGCAGGAGTAAAAACCTTTAATGGAGTTCTAGGAATTGATGAAAAAAATGTTGCAAAAAAAAGCATTTTAGAATATTGTAGTGAACTTGGATATAAAACGGCACTTTTGGCAACTTCGAGTATTGTTCATGCTACTCCAGCCTCTTTTTACGCTAAAATCCATTCAAGAAGAGAATATGAAGCTATTGCATTACAACTTAGTGAGCACAATGTTGATCTTTTTGTTGGAGGAGGCAAAAAGTTTTTTGCAGACCGGAAAGATAAACGGAATTTAATTACGGAGATGGATAATTATACTTTTGTAAAAAGCATTCGAGAATTTAAAAAAAGTGATTCTAA